>NZ_JBITDA010000018.1:0-80904 GCF_044453765.1 Streptomyces sp. NPDC051636
TACATTCCGAACCCGGAAGCTAAGCCTCACAGCGCCGATGGTACTGCAGGGGGGACCCTGTGGGAGAGTAGGACACCGCCGAACAATCATTGAGAGGGTTGGTCCCCGAACTTCGGTTCGGGGACCAACCCTTTTTCTTTATGCGTCACTTGGAGTTCACGTTCCGCAACCAGCATCCCCGTCATGGGTACTGCTGCAATGCTCAGGGCCGCCGGCGTCGGAGTCGGTGACGAGGTCGTCGTGCCGGCCTTCGGGAACGTGGAGGTCACCGAGGCCGTGACACTGGCCGGTGCGCTTCCGGTGTTCGCCGACATAGACCCGGCGACGTACTGCATCGAGGGGTCGGCTGTCGAGGCGGCCATAACCTCCCGTACCACGGCGGTCGTTGTGGTCCACCGCTTCGGACGGCGGGCCGACATCAGGCGCTTGCACGCGGTCGGTCAGCGGCACGGGCTGCTGGTGCTGGAGCAAGGGGAGTCCGAGGCGCCGTACGAAGAGGTCGCCCGGCGCAGGGAGCGGGCCGCCTATCTCGACGCCAAACTCAGGGGCGTACGCACGCCCGACGGCGGTGACGGGCATACCTACCAGCAGTACGTGGTGCGGGTGCCCGGCAACGGGCGGCCGGACCGGGACGCCTTCGCCCGAGCCGTGCGGGCCAAGGGAGTTGCGTGCCGGGTACCGGTGAAGACGCCCGTGCACCGGATGCCGGAATTCCGGCGGTGTGTGGCGCTGCCGGAGACCGAGCGGGCTGCGGACGAGACGCTCGCACTGCCCGTGGACGCCTCGTTGACGAGGCGGGAGATGCAGCGGATCGTGTCCGCGTGCAACGCCCTCGGCGGACTGCTTCAGCCTGCCTTCTGAGTGGGTGATGAGCGAGCGGTGAACGAGTTTGGGAACTCGGGTCCGTTCGGGGTACGATCTCTTCCGTTGCCGCGAGGGAAACCTCGAAGCGACAAGCCCCTATAGCTCAGTCGGCAGAGCGTCTCCATGGTAAGGAGAAGGTCAACGGTTCGATTCCGTTTGGGGGCTCCAGCACAAGGCATGAAAAAGGCCCCGCCCATTCGGGCGGGGCCTTTTTCATGCCCTAGTCGTTGTGGATCTCCGGAACACGCATCGTCAGGATCGCCATGTCGTCGGACGGGGCGTCGGACGCGAAGCGTTCCACCGCGCGCATGATCCGGGCGGCCACCGCGCCCGCCGTGAGGCCCGTGCAGGTGGTCAGGACTTCGGCGAGGCCGTCGTCGCCCAGCATGCGGGTGCCCTCGCGGCGTTCCGTGACGCCGTCGGTGACGCACAGCAGGACGTCGCCCGGATCGAGGGTGACCGTCTCCTCGTACAGCTCCAGGTCCTCGATGACGCCGAGGAGGGGCTGGGGCTCGGCCGCCGCCTCCACCGTGCCGTCCTGGCGCAGGCGCAGCGGCAGCGGGTGGCCGGCGCAGACCACCTTCAGCTCGGCACTGCCGTCCTCCCGAGGCCGCAACTCGCCGTACAGGAGCGTCAGGAAGCGGCTGCGTGCGCCCTCGTCGAGGATGGCGGAGTTCAGCCGCTCCAGGACCGCCGGGCCGCTCAGCCCCTCGCGGGCCAGCAGGCGCAGCGCGTGCCGGGCGAGGCCGGTGACCGCCGCCGCGTTCGGGCCCGTACCGCAGACGTCGCCGATGGCGAAGCCGTAGGCGCCGTCCTGGATCGGGAAGACGTCGTAGAAGTCGCCGCCGACCTCGTTGCCCTCGCCGGCCGCGCGGTAGATGACCTCGACCTCGACGCCGTCGATCTGCGGGAGGCCCGGCGGCAGGAGGCTGCGCTGGAGGGCCTGGCTGATGGCCGTGCGCTCCGAGTACAGGCGGGCGTTGTCCAGGGCGAGGGCGGCCCGGCGGGACAGGTCCTCGGCCAGTTCCAGGATCTCCTGGCGGAAGTGTTCGTCGGTGGGCTTGCCCAGGGTCAGCATGCCGATGACGCGGTTGCGGGCCACCAGCGGCAGCACGACCGTCTCACCGCCGACCGCGGAGGCCGTGGCGAGCGTCGGGCCGATGCCCGAGGAGGTCTGGTACGTCGGTCCGCCGGTCAGACCGAGACTGCGCATCGACGAGCGCAGCGCCGCCCGATGTGCCACCTCGCCGGGGGCCGTCCAGACGCGTGCGCCCGGTGTCGGTACCGGGTCGGGCGGCGCGATCTTCGACAGCAGGGACTTGATGCCGTCGATCAGCTCCTCGTCCTCGTGCAGGACGTACGACAGGTACGGCTCGGAGGCCTGGTCGGCGATGGTGTAGACGGCGCACCAGGTGGCCAGGGTCGGCACCGTCATCTGCGCCATGAGGGCGAGGGTCTGGTCCCGGTCCAGGGTGCCTGCGAGCAGGTCGGAGGCCTCGACGAGGAAGCTCAGGGAGCCGCGGCGCAGCCGCTCCAGCTCGCCCAGGCGGGCCGACTCGACGGCGAGGGCGATCCGGTCGGCGGCGAACTGCAGGCGCAGCGCCTCCTCGTTGGAGTACCTGCCGGGAGCCTCCGCGGCCACGCCGAGGGAGCCGGTGAGGCGGCCCTCGACCTTCAGCGGGACCGTGACGACCGAGCGCATGCCCGTGTCGTTGAGGAGGGGTACGGCGCCGGGGACCGCGGCGAGGTCGTCGTGGACGGCGGGCATACGGGCCGAGCCGTAGCGGCCGGGGCCCGCCTCGACGGGGACCCGGGCGAAGCGCTGGCGGGCGGAGGGCAGACCGGTGGAGGCGCGGACCTCCAGCTCCGTCTCGTCGTCGGTCGCGAGCAGCAGGAAGGCCGCGTCGGCGTCGAGCATGTCGCGGGCGCGCTCCACCGTGCGCTGCAGGAGGCCGTCGAGGTCGTCCGGCGCGGGGGAGCCGATGAACACCTCGAAGGGGTCGGTGCTCTGGCCGTCGGCGGCCGGGGCCGAGTCGGAGGACGGAACGCGGGAGGGTGTCTGGAGGACGGCGCGTTCGTGGTCCCGTACCAGGAGACAGACCGTGGAGGGTTCGCCGCCGGTGTCGCGGACCCGCAGGTGGGAGGCGTACACCGGGGTCACCCGGCCGTCGGCGCCGCGGATGCCGTAACTGCCCTCCCAGCGAGAGAGCTGGAGCGCCTCGGCGATTCCGGTGCCGGTGCCCGGGGTGTGCGGCCAGGCCGCGAAGTCGGTCAGGGGCCTGCCGGTGACCTGGCCGACAGTGTGGCCGAAGAGCTCCTCGGCGTCCTCGTTCCAGGCCGTGATGGAGCCCTTGCGGTCGATCTGGACGACCGCGACCCGGACCCGGCCGTCCGCCAGCGGGAGGAGGTCGGCGGGCAGCGACGGGCCGGCGGCGCGGGTGCCGACCGGGCGTTCGGGCAGGTCGAGTTGGAACCAGACGTTCTTGTGCGTGGGTGTGTACTCCACGCCCCAGCGGGCGGCCAGCGCCGCGCACAGCTGCAGTCCGCGGCCGCCCTCGCGGTCGGGGCTGCCCATGGTCGCGGCAGAACCCTGGAGGGGCACCTCGCGCTCGGGGTAGCGGTCGGCCACCTCGATGCGCACGCCGTCCTCGGTGCGCAGGCACAGGACGTCGGCCGAAGTGCCCGCGTGCACCACCGCATTGGTCACCAGTTCGCTGGTGAGGACCACCGCGTCGTCCACGATGTCGGCGAAGCCCCAGCCCTGGAGGGTGTCGCGGACGAAGGACCGGGCGGTCGCGACCGATCGCCCGACGGGCTCGAAGCTGGCAGCCGCGCGCGCGGTGATCACAGAACTCCTCGACCGGTTGTCGATGTGCAGGGTTCCCGGGCCGTCCGGCTCGCGCCGCTGGTGCGGCATCCGCGTGCCCGTCGGCCGGGGGTCCGGGGGCTGTCCCCCGGGGATCAGTCCGGTGGTCATGGTGTGCGGCCGCCCCTTCGATGCCCGCTCGTTCTCGTGCCACCGCCCAGGCCGGACGGACCGGTGCGGCTGGACAGCCGCATGCAAGGTTACTTACCTTCGCGGTCCGTGCGGATGCCGGTCGCCGGTGTTTACGCCCCCAGGGTGTGCGGACGATGTGCGAAGCTGCCGAACTGTTATGGCCTGGTTCGGGCGGGGTGAAACACTGGGCAGGCTTCTGGTGGAGGTCCGGGCAGACTGAGTGCGTTCCGTGTACGCGGGCAGCAGCCCCTGGTGCGGGCGGAAGCCGTCTGGCAGAAATACGCAGCAGTAACCGGTACGTCGTACAGAAGTACCGGAGCACAGCAGTAACGGTCGATCCCTGCGGGAGGGACACAGTGGAGTCTGGCGCAGCGACGCGGAGCACGAACACGCGCGCGAAGGGCGGACCGTCCCAGGGCAGGCGGCGGGGCGGGACCACGCAGGTGGACACCGCGGCCCTGGACCGGCTGTTGGTGGCTCTGGTGGCCATGCGGGACGGAAACTTCCGCAAGCGGCTCACGGTGTCCGGGGACGGCGTGATGTCGGAGATCGCGGCCGTGTTCAACGAGGTGGCCGACCGCAATCTCCACCTGACGGGCGAACTGTCGCGGGTGCGTCGCATGGTCGGACGTGAGGGAAAACTCACGGAACGGCTGGAGACGGGGGCCTGTGAGGGCTCCTGGGCGGTCGCCATCGACGCCTCGAACGCGCTGGTGGACGATCTCGTACGACCCGTCTCCGAGGTGGGCCGGGTACTGACCGCGGTGGCCGAGGGCGATCTGTCGCCGCGCATGGAGCTCAGGACACAGGCGCCGGACGGGACCGGGCATCCGCTGCGAGGCGAGTTCCTCAGGGTCGGGCGGACCGTCAACAACCTGGTCGACCAGCTGTCGACGTTCACCGACGAGGTCACGCGGGTGGCCAGCGAGGTCGGCACCGAGGGCAAGCTGGGCGGTCAGGCCAAGGTGCGCGGTATGTCCGGTTCCTGGAAGGACCTGACGGAGTCCGTCAACACGATGGCGAACCGGCTCACCGCCCAGGTGCGCGACATCGCGCTGGTGACCACGGCGGTCGCGCGGGGTGATCTGTCCCGCAAGGTCACCGTGCATGTGGCCGGCGAGATGCTGGAGCTGAAGAACACCGTCAACACGATGGTGGAGCAGCTGTCCTCCTTCTCCTCCGAGGTCACCCGGGTCGCCCGTGAGGTGGGCACCGAGGGCATCCTGGGCGGGCAGGCGCAGGTGCCCGGGGTCGCCGGTGTGTGGAAGGAGCTCACCGACTCGGTCAACACCATGGCGGGCAACCTCACCGCCCAGGTGCGCGGGATCTCCCAGGTCACCACGGCCGTGGCCAGCGGTGATCTGTCGCAGAAGGTGACCGTCCCGGCGCGCGGCGAGGTCGCGCAGCTGGCCGAGACGATCAACCAGATGACCGAGACGCTGCGGATCTTCGCCGACGAGGTCACCCGCGTGGCCAACGAGGTCGGGGCCGAGGGACAGCTCGGCGGACAGGCGAACGTGCCGGGCGCGGCGGGCACCTGGAAGGACCTGACGGACTCCGTCAACACCGTGTTCCGAAATCTCACCACGCAGGTGAGGGACATCGCCGCCGTCACGACCGCCGTGGCCAACGGCGACCTCTCCCAGAAGGTCACCGTCGACGTGGCCGGCGAGATGCTGGAGCTGAAGAACACCGTCAACGGAATGGTCGACCAGCTGTCGTCGTTCGGTGCCGAGGTCACGCGTGTGGCGCGGGAGGTCGGCGTCGAGGGTGAGCTGGGCGGTCAGGCGCAGGTTCCGGGCGCGGCCGGTACGTGGAAGGACCTGACGGACTCCGTCAACACAGCGTTCCGCAACCTCACCGGACAGGTGCGCAACATCGCCCAGGTGACGACGGCGGTGGCCAACGGTGACCTGTCGCAGAAGGTCACCGTGGACGTCTCCGGCGAGATGCTCCAGCTGAAGAACACCGTGAACACGATGGTGGACCAGCTGTCGAGCTTCGCCGACCAGGTGACCCGGATGGCCCGGGACGTGGGCACGGAGGGCCGCCTGGGCGGTCAGGCGCGGGTGGACGGCGTCTCCGGCACATGGAAGGAGTTGACCGACTCCGTCAACTTCATGGCCGGCAACCTGACCTCGCAGGTGCGGCAGATCGCCCAGGTGACCACCGCGGTGGCCCGGGGTGACCTGTCGCAGAAGATCGACGTCGACGCGCGCGGCGAGATCCTGGAGCTGAAGAACACCATCAACACGATGGTCGACCAGCTCTCCGCCTTCGCCGACCAGGTCACCAAGGTGGCCCGCGAGGTGGGTACGGACGGCCGCCTCGGCGGTCAGGCGCAGGTGCCCGGCGTGGCCGGTGTGTGGCGTGACCTGACCGACTCCGTGAACGGCATGGCCGGCAACCTCACGGCCCAGGTTCGCAACATCGCGCAGGTGGCGACCGCGGTGGCGCGCGGTGACCTGTCGCAGAAGATCACCGTGGACGCGCGCGGGGAGATCCTCGAGCTCAAGAACACCTTGAACACGATGGTGGACCAGCTGTCGTCCTTCGCCCAGGAGGTCACGCGCGTCGCGCGCGAGGTGGGCACCGAGGGCATGCTCGGCGGGCAGGCCGAGGTGCAGGGGGTCGCGGGCACCTGGAAGGACCTCACGCAGTCCGTGAACTTCATGGCGAACAACCTGACCATCCAGGTTCGCAACATCGCCGAGGTCACCACCGCGGTCGCCAAGGGCGACCTGTCGAAGAAGATCACTGTTGACGCGAAGGGCGAGATCCTTGAGCTCGTCACGACGGTCAACACCATGGTTGATCAGCTGTCAAGCTTCGCCGAGCAGGTGACCCGGGTGGCCCGTGAGGTGGGCACGGAGGGCATCCTGGGCGGCCAGGCGCACGTGCCGGGCGTGACGGGCATCTGGAAGGACCTCAGCGACAACGTCAACCTGATGGCGAACAACCTGACCATGCAGGTGCGCAACATCTCCCAGGTGTCGGCGGCGGTCGCCAACGGCGACCTGACCCGGCAGGTGACGATCGAGGCGCGCGGTGAGGTCGCGCAGCTCGCCGACACGATCAACACCATGGTCAAGACGCTGAGCTCGTTCGCCGACCAGGTCACCAAGGTGGCCCGCGAGGTGGGCACGGACGGAATCCTCGGCGGTCAGGCGCGCGTGCCTGGTGTGGCCGGCACGTGGAAGGACCTCACCGAGTCGGTGAACCAGATGGCGTCCAACCTGACCGGTCAGGTGCGCAACATCGCGATGGTCACCACGGCCATCGCGAAGGGTGACTTGACCAAGAAGATCGACATTGACGCCCGCGGCGAGATCCTTGAGCTCAAGACGACGATCAACACCATGGTTGACCAGCTGTCGAGCTTCGCCGAGGAGGTCACCCGGGTGGCCCGTGAGGTGGGTACTGAGGGACAGCTCGGCGGCCAGGCACGCGTGCGTGACGTCGACGGCACCTGGCGGGACCTGACCGAGTCCGTGAACGAGATGGCCGGGAACCTCACCCGGCAGGTGCGTGCCATCGCGCGCGTGGCGACCGCGGTGACCCGCGGCGACCTGAACCTGAAGATCGACGTCGACGCCTCCGGCGAGATCCAGGAGCTCCAGGACTACATCAACAAGATGATCGCCAACCTGCGCGACACCACGATCGCCAACAAGGAGCAGGACTGGCTCAAGGGCAACCTCGCCCGCATCTCCGCGCTGATGCAGGGCCGCCGCGACCTCGAGGACGTGGCCTCGCTGATCATGAGCGAGCTGACGCCGGTCGTCTCCGCGCAGCACGGCGCGTTCTTCCTGGCGATGCCGCTGGTCGACGGCAAGGACCTGAGCGCCGAGGGCGAGGACGCGTACGAGCTGCGGATGCTCGGTTCGTACGGCTACTCGATGGGCTCCATGCCGACGTCGTTCCGGCCGGGTGAGGCGCTGATCGGGACGGCCGCCCAGGAGAAGCGCACGATCATCGTGGAGAACGCGCCCAGCGGCTACCTGAAGATCTCCTCCGGGCTCGGCGAGGCGCCGCCCGCGCAGGTGATCGTGCTGCCGGTGCTGTTCGAGGGCAAGGTGCTCGGTGTGATCGAGCTGGCCTCCTTCACGCCGTTCACGCAGATCCAGAAGGACTTCCTCAACCAGATCGCCGAGATGATCGCGACCAGCGTCAACACCATCTCCGTCAACACCAAGACGGAGGTGCTGCTGCGGCAGTCGCAGGAGCTGACCGAACAGCTCCGGCTCCGCTCCGAGGAGTTGGAGCAGCGGCAGAAGGCCCTGCAGGCCTCCAACGCCGAACTGGAGGAGAAGGCCGAGCTGCTGGCCCAGCAGAACCGGGACATCGAGGTCAAGAACACCGAGATCGAGGAGGCGCGGCAGGTCCTGGAGGAGCGCGCCGAGCAGCTCGCGGTCTCCATGCGCTACAAGAGCGAGTTCCTGGCCAACATGTCGCACGAACTGCGTACGCCGCTCAACTCGCTGCTGATCCTGGCCAAGCTGCTCGCCGACAACGCCGAGGGGAACCTCTCCCCGAAGCAGGTGGAGTTCGCCGAGACGATCCATGGCGCGGGCTCCGACCTGCTGCAGCTGATCAACGACATCCTGGACCTGTCGAAGGTCGAGGCGGGCAAGATGGACGTCTCCCCGACGCGCATCGCCCTGGTCCAGCTCGTGGACTACGTGGAGGCCACCTTCCGGCCGCTGACCGCGGAGAAGGGCCTCGACCTGTCCGTACGGGTCTCGCCGGAGCTGCCCGCCACGCTGCACACGGACGAGCAGCGCCTGCTCCAGGTGCTGCGGAACCTGCTGTCCAACGCGGTGAAGTTCACCGACTCCGGGTCGGTCGAGCTGGTGATCCGGCCGGCCGGCGCGGATGTGCCGGTGGGCATCAGGGAACAGCTGCTGGAGGCCGGCTCGCTGACCGACCCGGACGCGCCGCTGATCGCCTTCTCGGTGACCGACACCGGCATCGGCATCGCGGCCAGCAAGATGCGGGTGATCTTCGAGGCGTTCAAGCAGGCGGACGGCACGACCAGCCGCAAGTACGGCGGTACGGGCCTCGGGCTGTCGATCTCGCGGGAGATCGCGCAGCTGCTCGGCGGCGAGATCCACGCGCAGAGCGAACCGGGACGCGGCTCGACGTTCACGCTGTATTTGCCGCTGCACCCGAGCGAACTGCCGCCGCAGGGCTACCAGCAGTCCCTGCCCGCGCTGGAGGCGGGCGAGCTGGTCGCCGCCACCGACGCCCGCACGTCCGAGCTGTCCGCCGTGGAGATCGAGATGCCGGCCGAGGTGAAGTCGTACCAGGAGACCCAGAACGGCCCCGCCGCGCTGTTCCGGCGCCGCCGCCGGGGCGCTCCGGTGGGCGAGCAGCGGACCGAGCACTGGCCGGTCGCCGAGCAGCAGGAGGCGGCGCACGCGTCGCACCGCCCGGTGCGGTTCGGCGGGGAGAAGGTGCTGATCGTCGATGACGACATCCGCAACGTGTTCGCGCTCACCAGCGTCCTGGAGCAGCACGGTCTGTCCGTGCTGTACGCCGAGAACGGCCGCGAGGGCATCGAGGTCCTGGAGCAGCACGACGACGTGGCGGTCGTGCTGATGGACATCATGATGCCGGAGATGGACGGATACGCGACCACCACGGCGATCCGCCGGATGCCCCAGTTCGCCGGGCTGCCGATCGTCGCGCTGACCGCGAAGGCGATGAAGGGCGACCGGGAGAAGGCGATCGAGTCGGGCGCCTCCGACTACGTGACGAAGCCGGTCGACCCCGATCACCTGCTGGCCGTGATGAAGCAGTGGATGCGCGCTGAATGAGGCCAGGTGGGCGCCGAATGAGCGTGGGGGATCGCCGGCTGAGCCCTGGGTGACCGTGAGGGCCGGGTTCGAGTGAAAGTCGGGTGAAGGTGCCGGGAACCTTCGACGCGCACGGGGAGTTGTTGATCCAGGGTGGCCACAGGGGTGTGGAAGTGCGGCATCCGGGGAACCTTCCGGTCTCCCGCCGCGTTTCTGCTACGTGCACAGTGACATCGCGGTGACAGGGTGTGGCGACAGGCAGGGTGCGGCTACCATGACCGGCACAAGGACGGGCGGCGAAAGGGAGTCGTCCCCTGGGGCGGCGCCCGGTGTACCGCCGGGGCGAGGAGGGCGGGCCATGGTGCAGAAGGCCAAGATCCTCCTGGTCGATGACCGGCCGGAGAATCTGCTGGCGCTGGAGGCCATCCTCTCTGCGCTCGATCAGACGCTGGTGCGGGCATCGTCCGGGGAGGAAGCGCTCAAAGCACTGCTCACGGACGATTTCGCGGTCATTCTGCTGGACGTCCAGATGCCGGGAATGGACGGTTTCGAAACCGCCGCGCACATCAAACGACGGGAACGGACCCGGGACATCCCGATCATCTTCCTCACCGCCATCAACCACGGCCCGCACCACACCTTCCGGGGGTACGCGGCGGGCGCGGTGGACTACATCTCCAAGCCGTTCGATCCCTGGGTGCTGCGCGCGAAGGTCTCCGTCTTCGTCGAGCTCTACATGAAGAACTGCCAGCTGCGCGAGCAGGCTGCGCTGCTGCGGCTCCAGTTGGAGGGCGGCGGCAAGGGCGCGGTCGGTGGCGGTAAGGAGTCGGCCGGACTCCTCGCCGAGCTGTCCGCCCGGCTCGCGGCGGTGGAGGAGCAGGCCGAGGCCCTCTCCAAACAGCTGGACGACGAATCGGCGGACGCGGCCGCGGTGGCCACCGCCGCCCATCTCGAACGCAAACTCACGGGACTGCGCCGGGCCCTGGACGCCCTGGAGCCGGGCACGAGCGGTGGCAGCGCGTCGGTGCCGTCGCAGAACTGACACCCGCCGCGGCCAAAGTTGCGCATGAGCGGTCGTCAGTTCCGCACTCTCCCAACGACGACACGAACGGGTGAAGCAGTGCGCACACGTGTCCGCCGTCGTCTCCACCGGTAACCTCACACCATGGCCTCACGTCCCTCCGCAGCCAAGAAGCAGCCCGCCAGGAAGGCGGCCGCTCCCGCGAAGGCTCCGGCGAAGAAGGCCGCCGCGAAGAAGGCCCCGGCGAAGAAGGCGCCCGCCAGAAAGGCCGCGGCGAAGAAGGCCGCGCCGGCACCCAAACCGGCCCCCAGTCCCACCGGGGGCGTCTACCGGCTGGTGCGTGCCCTCTGGCTGGGCCTCGCGCACGCCGTGGGCGCCGTCTTCCGCGGCATAGGACAGGGCGCCAAGAACCTCGACCCGGCCCACCGCAAGGACGGCGTCGCGCTGCTGCTGTTCGGCATCGCGCTGATCGTCGCCGCCGGAACCTGGGCCGACCTGCGCGGCCCGGTCGGGGACCTGGTGGAGATCCTGGTGACGGGCGCCTTCGGCCGCCTCGACCTGCTGGTGCCGATACTGCTCGCGGTGATCGCCGTGCGTTTCGTCCGGCACCCCGAGAAGCCCGAGGCCAACGGCCGGATCGTGATCGGCCTGTCCGCGCTCGTCATCGGCGTGCTCGGCCAGGTCCACATCGCCTGCGGTTCGCCCGCCCGCAGCGACGGCATGCAGGCCATAAGGGACGCCGGCGGCCTCATCGGCTGGGCTGCGGCGACCCCGCTGACGTACGCCATGACCGACGTCCTGGCCGTACCGCTGCTCGTGCTGCTCACGGTCTTCGGGCTGCTCGTCGTCACCGCCACCCCGGTCAACGCCATCCCGCAGCGGCTGCGCGCGCTCGGGGTGAGCCTGGGTCTCCTCCCCGCCGACGACGAGTTCGACGAGGCCGGCGAGGACGATGAGCGGTACGAGGACCAGTGGCGCGAGGCGCTGCCCGCGCGCCCCCGAAGGCGACGGAGCGCGCCCCAGGCGTACGACCCGGACGGAGCCGAGCAGGAGGCCCTCGCCAAGCGCCGGAGCCGCCCCAGGCGCTCCGCCGTGCCGCAGCCCGCCATGGACCGGCACCTGGACGCCGTGGACATCGCCGCGGCAGCGGCGGCCGACCTCGACGGCGCCGTGCTGCACGGCATGCCGCCCTCGCCGCTGGTCGCCGACCTCACCCAGGGTGTGAGCGCGGGCGACCGCGAGGACACGACGCCGACGCCCGCTCCGGCCCCGACGTCCGCGGCACCCACCGCGACGCCCGTCCCGGCCCCGGCCGCGCGCCCCAGGCAGGAGAAGCTCGGCACCGGATCGGTCCCCGACCTCACCAAGGCGGCCCCCGAGCAGCCCCGCGACCTGCCGTCGCGCGCCGAGCAGCTCCAGCTCTCCGGCGACATCACCTACGCGCTGCCGTCCCTCGACCTGCTCACGCGCGGGGGCCCCGGCAAGGCGCGCAGCGCCGCCAACGACGCGATCGTCGCCTCGCTCACCACCGTCTTCACCGAGTTCAAGGTCGACGCGGCCGTCACCGGCTTCACGCGCGGTCCGACGGTCACCCGTTACGAGGTCGAGCTCGGCCCCGCCGTGAAGGTCGAGCGGATCACCGCGCTCACCAAGAACATCGCCTACGCCGTCGCCAGCCCCGACGTGCGGATCATCAGCCCGATCCCCGGCAAGTCGGCGGTCGGCATCGAGATCCCCAACACCGACCGGGAGATGGTCAACCTCGGCGACGTGCTGCGCCTGGCGGAGTCCGCGGAAGACGACGACCCGATGCTGGTCGCCTTCGGCAAGGACGTCGAGGGCGGCTACGTCATGCACTCGCTGGCGAAGATGCCGCACATGCTGGTCGCCGGCGCCACCGGCTCCGGCAAGTCGTCCTGCATCAACTGCCTGATCACCTCGGTCATGATGCGGGCGACCCCCGAGGACGTCCGGATGATCCTGGTCGACCCCAAGCGCGTGGAGCTGACCGCGTACGAGGGCATCCCGCACCTGATCACGCCGATCATCACCAACCCCAAGCGGGCCGCCGAGGCGCTCCAGTGGGTCGTCCGCGAGATGGACCTGCGCTACGACGACCTGGCGGCGTACGGCTACCGGCACATCGACGACTTCAACCGCGCCGTGCGCGAGGGCAAGGTCAAGCCGCCGGAGGGCAGCGAGCGGGAGCTGCAGCCGTACCCGTACCTGCTGGTGATCGTCGACGAGCTGGCCGACCTGATGATGGTCGCGCCGCGCGACGTCGAGGACGCGATCGTGCGCATCACGCAGCTCGCGCGCGCGGCCGGCATCCACCTGGTGCTGGCCACCCAGCGCCCCTCGGTCGACGTGGTCACCGGTCTCATCAAGGCGAACGTGCCCTCCCGGCTGGCCTTCGCCACCTCCTCGCTCGCCGACTCGCGGGTCATCCTCGACCAGCCCGGCGCCGAGAAGCTGATCGGCAAGGGCGACGGGCTGTTCCTGCCGATGGGGGCGAACAAGCCGACCCGTATGCAGGGGGCGTTCGTGACCGAGGAGGAGGTCGCGGCCGTCGTCCAGCACTGCAAGGACCAGATGGCGCCGGTCTTCCGGGACGACGTCACGGTGGGCACCAAGCAGAAGAAGGAGATCGACGAGGACATCGGCGACGACCTCGACCTGCTCTGCCAGGCGGCCGAGCTGGTCGTCTCCACACAGTTCGGCTCGACGTCCATGCTCCAGCGCAAGCTGCGCGTCGGCTTCGCCAAGGCCGGCCGGCTCATGGACCTCATGGAGTCCCGGGGCATCGTCGGCCCGAGCGAGGGGTCCAAGGCTCGTGACGTTCTTGTGAAAACCGATGACCTGGACGGCGTGCTCTCGGTTATCCGCGGGGAGTCTGAGGGGTAGAGATTCATCCCGTGGGGACGCGGGTCGTCCGGTGGCCGGTTTCGCGCCGGGCGGCGGCATCGTCGTGATCCACCCGTTAGAGAGCGGCGGGCAACCGTTTCCCTGCGACGTACGTCAAGTTGAGCGAGAGGACAGGTGCGGGCCCCGGACCGGGTGCGCGCCTGTCCGGTCGTCGGTGTGTCCGGCCATACCGATGGCGTACAAAGTCCCACCGTCCGGTTGCCCCACCCTTTCGCACCCCCCCTAGACTTGACCTCCAGCACAGGTGGCTACACGCTCGAAAGGCGCCCCCGTGTCCATCGGCAACTCCCCTGAAGACGAGCGTCCGTTCCACGACGTTTCCGAGGAAGCCCGTACCTCCATCGGCCGAGCACTGCGGCAGGCGCGCATCGCCGCCGGGCTCACCGTCGACGAGGTCAGCGGCGCCACTCGGGTCCGCATCGCCATCGTGCACGCCATCGAGGCGGACGACTTCGCCCCCTGCGGCGGCGACGTGTACGCCCGCGGGCACATCCGGACCCTGGCCCGGGCCGTGCGCCTCGATCCCGCCCCCCTGCTGGCCCAGTTCGACGCCGAGCACGGCGGGCGCCCGGCCCCGACCCCGGCCGCCCCGCTGTTCGAGGCGGAACGTATCCGCCCCGAGCGGCGCGGGCCGAACTGGACCGCGGCCATGGTCGCCGCGATCGTCGCCGTGGTCGGCTTCGTCGGGTTCACCGCCTTCAAGGGCGGCGACTCCGGTAACGACGCGAAGGCTCAGGTCGTCGAGGGGGCCACGCCGGCGCCCAGCAAGCCCGCCTCGCCCACGCCCAAGAAGGACAAGCCCACCGACCAGAAGGCCGAGCCGTCCGACAGCGCCATCGCCGCCGCGCCCCAGGACAAGGTGACCGTCCAGGTCAGCGCCGTGGACGGGCGCAGCTGGATCTCGGCCAAGGACCACAACGGACGCATGCTGTTCGACGGGCTCCTGAAGAAGGGCGAGTCCAAGACCTTCCAGGACAGTTCGAAGATCAACCTCATCCTGGGCGACGCCGGCGTCATCCAGCTCTACGTCAACGGCAAGAAGATCGAGGACGACTTCCAGCCCGGGGCCGTGGAGCGGTTGACGTACACCAGGGGCGACCCCGAGGTCGGTTAGGGCCGGTCCGGCCGATCACTGGGCACAAGAGGCTCGAAAGTGTGTCTCCGTACGGGGCCGGCCAAGATCGGCCAACCCCGTCGACGTGGGGTGTCAGCGGGACGAAGTACTCTTGAGCCCATGCCTGAACGCCGTACCGTCGCACTCGTCACTCTCGGCTGCGCCCGTAACGAGGTGGACTCGGAGGAGCTCGCAGGCCGTTTGGAGGCGGACGGCTGGCAGCTCGTCGAGGACGCCGGGGACGCCGATGTCGCCGTGGTCAACACCTGTGGCTTCGTCGAGGCCGCCAAGAAGGACTCCGTCGACGCCCTCCTGGAGGCCAACGACCTCAAGGGGCACGGCAGAACCCAGGCCGTCGTGGCGGTGGGCTGCATGGCCGAGCGGTACGGCAAGGAGCTCGCCGAGGCCCTGCCCGAGGCCGACGGCGTGCTGGGCTTCGACGACTACGCGGACATCTCCGACCGCCTGCAGACCATCCTGTCCGGCGGCATCCACGCCGCCCACACCCCGCGCGACCGGCGCAAGCTGCTGCCGATCAGCCCGGCCGAGCGGCAGGCCGCGACCGACGTGGCCCTGCCCGGGCACGGCGCCCCGGCCGACCTCCCCGAGGGCCTGGCCCCGCAGTCGGGCCCCCGCGCGCCGCTGCGCCGCCGCCTGGACGGCTCCCCGGTCGCCTCGGTGAAGCTCGCCTCCGGCTGCGACCGGCGCTGCTCCTTCTGCGCCATCCCGTCCTTCCGCGGCTCCTTCATCTCCCGCCGCCCGAGCGACGTGCTGAACGAGACCCGGTGGCTGGCCGAGCAGGGCGTCCAGGAGATCATGCTGGTCTCCGAGAACAACACCTCCTACGGCAAGGACCTGGGCGACATCCGCCTGCTGGAGTCCCTGCTGCCCGAGCTGGCGGAGGTCGACGGCATCGAGCGGATCCGCGTCAGCTACCTCCAGCCGGCCGAGATGCGCCCGGGCCTGATCGACGTGCTGACCTCCACGGGGAAGGTCGCCCCGTACTTCGACCTGTCCTTCCAGCACTCCGCGCCCGACGTGCTGCGCGCGATGCGGCGCTTCGGTGACACCGACCGCTTCCTGGAACTGCTCGACACCATCCGCGGCAAGGCCCCGCAGGCCGGCGTGCGCTCGAACTTCATCGTGGGATTCCCCGGTGAGTCCGAGGCCGACCTGGCCGAGCTGGAGCGCTTCCTGAACGGCGCGCGGCTGGACGCCATCGGTGTCTTCGGCTACTCCGACGAGGAGGGCACGGAGGCGGCGACGTACGAGAACAAGCTGGATGAGGACGTCGTCGCCGAGCGGCTGGCGCACATCTCCCGGCTCGCCGAGGAACTGGTCTCGCAGCGGGCCGAGGAGCGCGTCGGCGAGACCGTGCGCGTCCTCGTGGAGTCCGTGGACCACGAGGAGGGCGTCTACGGCCGTGCGGCGCACCAGGCCCCGGAGACGGACGGCCAGGTGCTGCTCACGAGCGGCGCGGGCCTGAGTGTCGGTCGTATGGTCGAGGCGAAGGTGGTCGGCACGGAAGGTGTCGACCTGGTGGCCGAGCCGCTCGAGGGCTCGCTCGCGTGTAGTGAGGAGGCGGGGAGATGACCGGAGTCCCGGCATCCGCCGCGGGCGGCTCCTCCGGCGCGCAGGGCGCCGCGGGCTCCGCCGATGCCTCCCCTGCGGCGGCTGGTCCGGGGCCCGGTACCGCTGCCTCCGATGGTTCCACCGGTGCCGCGCAGGGCGAGGGCAGGTCGGCCCGGGGCGGGAAGCTGGCGGCCGCGGCCGTCAACCAGGCCAGCGTCTGGAACGTCGCCAATCTGCTGACCATGCTCCGGCTGCTCCTGGTGCCCGGCTTCGTGGCGCTGATGCTGGCCGGCGGCGGGTACGACCCGGCGTGGCGCTCGCTCGCCTGGGCGGCCTTCGCCGTCGCCATGATCACGGACCTGTTCGACGGTCACCTGGCACGTACGTACAACCTCGTCACCGACTTCGGGAAGATCGCCGACCCCATCGCCGACAAGGCGATCATGGGCGCGGCGCTGATCTGTCTCTCTTCGCTGGGCGACCTGCCGTGGTGGGTCACGGCCGTCATTCTCGGCCGGGAACTCGGGATCACGCTGCTGCGTTTTCTGGTCATTCGGTACGGCGTCATCCCGGCGAGCCGGGGCGGCAAGCTGAAGACGCTCATGCAGGGCGTGGCCGTGGGGATGTACGTGCTGGCGCTGACGGGGTGGCTGGCGACCCTGCGGTTCTGGGTGATGGCTGCGGCGGTCGTTCTGACCGTGGTGACCGGCCTCGACTATGTGAGACAGGCCATTGTGCTGCGCCGGCGAGGAATCGCCGAGCGCCGGGCAGCGTTGGAGGAGACGGAAGCGTGAGTTCCCCGGCCGCCGAAGTCGTGCGACTACTGACGGTGAAGGGTGAGACGGTCGCCGTCGCCGAGTCGCTCACCGGTGGCCTGGTTGCGGCGGAGATCACAACCATCCCCGGGGCGTCCAGGGTGTTCCGGGGCTCGGTCACCGCCTACGCAACCGACCTGAAGCATGAGCTGCTGGGTGTCGACGCCACCCTGCTGGCCCAGCGAGGGGCGGTGGACGCGCAGGTCGCGGCCCAGATGGCGGCCGGGGTGCGCAAGGTACTGGGCGCCGACTGGGGCCTGGCGACGACCGGAGTCGCCGGCCCGGACCCCCAGGACGGCCAGCCCGTCGGGACGGTCTTCGTCGCCCTGGAAGGGCCCTCCGGGACCGGCTCCGGTTCTGCCGGTGGCGGAAAAGTCGCGGTACTGAGGTTGAACGGCAACCGTGCGGAAATTCGTATGGAGAGTGTACGGAGCGTACTCGCACTGCTCCTCGAGCGGCTTGCGAGCGAACACAGCTGGAATGAGCGGGCACAGGATACGGAACGGAACGGGGGGTTTTGATGTTTGCAGCCCTGAGTGAACACGACATCGCTCCCCGCACGGCCGCGGCGCGAGGCGGTACGGTGGGGCGAGAAGGCTACGCGGTCCGAGGAGGGAGCCACCGATGATTCTGCTCCGTCGCCTGCTGGGTGACGTGCTGCGTCGGCAGCGCCAGCGCCAGGGCCGTACTCTGCGCGAAGTCTCCTCGTCCGCCCGAGTCTCGCTCGGCTATCTCTCCGAGGTGGAGCGGGGGCAGAAGGAGGCTTCCTCCGAACTGCTCTCCGCCATCTGCGACGCGCTGGACGTACGGATGTCCGAGCTCATGCGGGAAGTGAGCGACGAGCTCGCCCTCGCCGAGCTGGCCCAGTCTGCTGCGGCCACCGAGCCCGTACCCACGCCGGTTCGCCCGATGCTGGGTTCCGTGTCGGTGACCGGTGTGCCACCGGAACGGGTGACCATCAAGGCGCCCGCCGAGGCGGTGGATGTCGTCGCCGCCTGACTCGACACGTGCGAGGCCCCGGCCGGGGCCGCCTTCGGGGAGACCCGGAGGAGCCCTGGCCGGGGCCTTCGTGTTCGTGCCTCCATTTGCCGGTGTCCGGTGGCGCGGTCATGGTGGAGGGACGTGACGGGGCCGAGGCATCGGAGGGTCGCATGTCCGTCGTGAAGAGCCCGCTGTCCGACGCGGACTTGAAGACCGTGTCGGAGGCGTTGCAGGGCGCCCTCGTGGACCTGGTGGACCTGGGGCTGGTCGCCAAGCAGATCCACTGGAACATCGTCGGCCCCAGGTTCCGCTCCATCCACCTCCAGCTCGACGAGGTCGTCGACACCGCGCGGGCCCACTCCGACACCGTGGCCGAACGGGCGTCGACGCTGGGTGTCCCGCCGGACGGGCGCGCGGCGACCGTGGCCGACCGCAGCGGCATCGCGGCGGCGCCCTCGGGCTGGGTCAAGGACACGGACGCGGTCCGGACACTCGTGGACGCGCTGGGCGCGGTGATCACGCGGATGCGGGAGAGGGTGGCGGCGACCGGGGACGCGGATCCGGTGTCCCAGGACATCTTCATCGCCATCACGGCGGATCTCGAGAAGCACCACTGGATGTTTCAGGCCGAGAACGCGTGAGCGGGTCCGAGCGGGTGCGGGTGTGGTGTGCCCGCCCGGCGTCGACGCTTCGGGTCGACGAGCGGGCTGAGAGTTCCTCGGTGTTGCATCAGTGAGCCGTTGGTGCGCCTCCCCAGCGGGTTTGGCGGCGTTCTAGCGTCCGGCTGGAGGAGGCGGCCATGGTGGGGCGGACAGTGCGCTGGGCGGTCGCCCTGGGGCTCGGGGCGGTGTGGTGGTGGGCCGTGGTGCGGCTCGCCGTGGGGGACGGGGGCGTGGTGGAGGGAGCGGTCGCCACAGGGGGGTGGGGGCTGAGTCTGCTGCCGGTGCACTGCGTGCCCAGGGCGCGGGCGGCGGGGGCCGTGGGCGCGGGGCGGTGGATGGCGGCCTGGCGGGCGGGAGAGATCACCAGGGCATCGCCACACCGCCGTTCGGACGCAGGATCTGGCCCGTCGTGAAGCTCGAGGCGTCGGACGCCAGGTGCAGCACGGTGTGCGCGATGTCGTCGGGTTCGCCGACCCGGCCCAGCGGGGACATGCGGGCCATCAGGGCCTCGGTGTGCGCCTGGGCCTCGCTGTCGTGGCGGTCGGTCATCGGCGTGCGGATCCAGCCCGGGGCGACTGCGTTGACGCGGATGCCGTGCCGTCCGACCTCGGTCGCCAGCGTCCTGGTCAGCTGGACCACGGCCGCCTTCGCCGCGCCGTAGCAGAGCAGTCCCGGTCCGCCGGTGTCGATCGCGCCGGAGGCCATGGTGATGATGCTGCCCCCGGTCTTGCGGGCGAGCATGAGCCGGGCCGCCTCCTGGCAGGCGTACAGGACACCCTTGAAGTTGACGGCGAGCACCCGGTCGAGGTCCTCGTCCCGGGTCTGAAGGACCGGGCTGCTGTGCATGATGCCGGCGACCGCCGCCATCACGTCCAGTCGCTCGCAGGACTGGACGGCCTGCCGGAGCTGCGCGCGGTCGGTGACGTCGAGGGGGTGGGTCCGGGCGGTGCCGCCGCGGTCCTTGATGAGGGTCGCCGTCTCGTGCAGGCCCTCCGCGTTGCGGTCGGCGCAGTGCACCGTCGCGCCCGCCTCGGCGAACAGGACGGCCGAGGCGCGGCCGATGCCGCCGGCGGCGCCGGTGACGAATGCGGTGCGTCCGGTGAGGTCGTACGCCTTGACGGGCATGCAGCGACGGTACGAGCGTTTCTGACGGATCGTCAATTGGTCGTGCGGGGTTCGTCAACCGGTCGTGCGTGGGCGGATGCGCTGCCCGTGCATCGAACCCGGCGCCGGGGCGGGACCCGGCTGGCAGGTCGGGCACCAGTAGGTGGGGCGCTCGCGGGAGCCGTCGCCCTGGCCGGACACCCGGACGGGGGTGTGGCAGCGCAGGCACGGGCGGGGCGCGCGGCCGTAGACGAACAGGTCCTGGCCGCGCTGTCCGGTGGTGGTGCGCACCAGGCGGTCGCGGTTGGCCTCCAGCAGCTTCTTGGCGGTCGCGGGCAGCTTCGCGGCGCGGTCGGCGGGCAGCGCGCCCACGGGCAGCCATGGGCTGACGCCGAGCAGAAAGCAGAGCTCGCTCTTGTAGATGTTGCCGATGCCGGCGAGGTTGCGCTGGTCGAGCAGGGCCTCGCCGAGCGGGCGGGCCGGGTCCGCGAGGAGGTTGGCCAGTGCCCGGTCCGGGTCCCAGTCCGGACCGAGCAGGTCGGGGCCGAGGTGGCCCACGGCACGGTGTTCGTCGGTGGTGCGCAGGAGTTCGAGTACGGGGAGGCGGTAGCCGACCGCGGTACGGTCCTCGGTGCCGAGGATCGCGCGGATCTGGTGGGCCGGGCCGCCGGTCCAGCGCCGGCCGGGCCCGTAGACCTTCCAGGAGCCGTCCATCCTCAGGTGCGAGTGCAGCGTGAGGCCGCCCTCGATCCGGGTGAGCAAGTGCTTGCCGCGCGGGGTGACGTCCAGGACGGTGCGGCCGGTGAGGTCGGCCGTGGCGTACCGGGGCACCCTGAGGTCGCTGCGGGTCAGCACCTTGCCGGCGAGGGCGCCGTGCAGCCGCCTCGCGGTCTGCCAGACCGTGTCACCTTCGGGCATGCGTCAAGGGTGACACTGTGGGGTGACCCGCGGGGGGTGGCGGGTTGCCCCGCTGGTCATGCTCTGAGCCGCAGGCCGCGCGGGGTGGCGATGAATCCCGCTCCTTCCAGGAGTGCGCCGATGGGGGAGGTGAGGGCCGAGGCGCCGTTGACGCGCTCGACCGTGACCGTGCCGAGGGTGCCCGCGCGGGCGGCGGCCGCCAGGGCGTCCGCGGCGGCGCGCAGGCGGGGGTCGTCGGGGGCTTCCGTGTCCGGTGCGGCGGGCCAGGCCAGCAGCGTCTTGCCACCGCGCTCCATGTACAGCGTCAGCTCGCCGTCGACGAGCACGACCAGCGAGCCCGCCTTGCGGCCCGGCTTGTGTCCCGCCCCGGCCGGCGGCTCGGGCCAGTGCAGGGCCGCGCCGTAGGCGTTCGCCGGATCGGCCGCGGCCAGGACGACCGCCCGGGAGTCGGGGGCCGAGGGGGTACGGGTACGGGGGGCGCCGTAACCGGAGCCGTACGGGGAGGCGGGGCCGCCCCGGGGGCCGCCGTAGCCGGGTGAGGAGTAGTCGGAGGCGATGTCTCGGGGGGAGACGTAATCGCCGGGGGCGGTGGGGTGGTCGGCCGGCCAGTCGAAGTCGCCGGTGAAGTCGGCGATGCCGTGTTCGCCGGCGCCCTGGTCGAAGGGGTCGGGGTCCGGATGGCCGTCGGGTGCGCCGAAGGGCCGGGGACCGGTACGCGTGAAGGCCTGGGAGGCCGCGCCGGGGAATCCCGTGCCGGGCAGCCCGTCGCCCCGCTCGCGGGCGTTGGAGACCGCGCGCAGGCGGTCCACCGCGCCGTCCATCGCGAACTGCGCGGCGCCCAGTCCCTCCACCACATAGCCGCGCCGGGCCTGGCCGCTCTCCTCGAAGGCCGACAGGACGCGGTACACGGCCGAGAAGCCGCCCTCGACGCCCTCGGCGGCAACCGCGCCCCGGGTCACCACGCCGTGCCGGTCGAGGAGGGCGCGGGCCAGGGCGTGGGCGCGCACGGTCCGGTCCGGCTCGCGCCCCGGGAGCAGGGACCAGCGGCCCGCGACGGTCGGCGGTCCGCTGCGGGAGGCCGGGCGGGCGGCGGCCGTCAGGGAACCGTAGCGCCCGCGCGGGACGGCGCGCTTGGCGCGGTGGGCCGTGGAGCCCGCGGTACGGCCGGAGCCGAGCAGAGAGCGCATCGGGGCGAGCGTGTCGTTGGTGAGCCGGCCGGACCAGGCCAGGTCCCAGACGGTGTCGGCCAGTTGGGGGTCGGTCACGTCGGGGTGGGTGGTGGCGCGGACCTGGTCGGCGATCTGGCGGAAGAACAGGCCGTAGCCCCCTGAGAGGGCGTCCAGGACGGACTGGTGCAGGGCGGTCAGCTCCAGCGGGTGGGGCGGCGGCAGGAGCAGCGGGGCCGCGTCCGCCAGGTAGAGGGAGACCCAGCCGTCCTTGCCGGGCAGCGCGCCCGCGCCCGCCCACACCACCTCACCGGCGGCGGTGAGTTCGTCGAGCATCGACGGGGTGTAGTTCGCCACACGTGCCGGCAGGACCAGCTTCTCCAGTGCGGACGCGGGCACGGAGGCGCCCTGCAACTGCTCGACGGCGCGCACCAGTCCGTCGACGCCGCGCAGACCGTGGCCCTTGCCGATGTGCTGCCACTGCGGCAGGAACTGCGCCAGCGCGGCGGGCGGCACCGGCTCCAGCTCGTGCCGCAGGGCGGCCAGGGACCGGCGGCGCAGGCGGCGCAGGACCGCCGCGTCGCACCACTCCTGGCCGATGCCCGCCGGGTGGAACTCGCCTTGCAGGACACGCCCGTTCGCGGCCAGCCGCTGCAGGGCCCCGTCCGTGACCGCCACGCCCAGGCCGAAGCGGGCCGCCGCCGTGGCCGACGTGAAGGGGCCGCGGGTGCGGGCGTAGCGGGCGAGCAGGTCGCCCAGCGGGTCCTTCACCGGCTCCATGAACGCCTCGGGGACGCCGACCGGCAGGGCCGTGCCGAGGGCGTCGCGCAGGCGGCCCGCGTCCTCGATCGCCGCCCAGTGCTCGGCTCCGGCGATCCGGACCGGGATGGCGCGGCGGGCGCCTGCCAGCTCCCGCGCCCACTGCGGCTCGGCGCCCCGCTCGACCAGCTCGGCGTCGGTGAGCGGCCCGAGCACGCGCAGTACGTCCGCGACGCCTTCGACGTCCTTGACGCGGCGGTCCTCGGTGAGCCACTGCAGCTCCCGCTCCAGCTCGGTCAGCACTTCCGCGTCGAGCAGTTCGCGCAGCTCCGCCTGGCCCAGCAGCTCGGCCAGCAGCCGCGAGTCCAGGGACAGGGCGGCGGCGCGGCGCTCGGCGAGCGGGGAGTCACCCTCGTACAGGAACTGCGCGACGTACCCGAAGAGGAGGGAGCGGGCGAAGGGGGAGGGCTCCGGTGTGGTGACCTCGACCAGGCGGACCTTGCGGGCCTCGATGTCGCCCATCAGCTCGACGAGCCCGGGGACGTCGAAGACGTCCTGGAGGCACTCGCGGACCGCCTCCAGGACGATGGGGAACGAGCCGAACTCGCTGGCCACTTGGAGCAGTTGCGCGGCGCGCTGGCGCTGCTGCCACAGCGGGGTGCGCTTGCCGGGGTTGCGGCGCGGCAGCAGCAGGGCGCGGGCGGCGCACTCGCGGAAGCGGGAGGCGAACAGCGCCGAGCCGCCCACCTGGTCGGTGACGATCTGGTCGACGTCGCCCTTGTCGAAGGCGACGTCCGCCGCGCCGACGGGCGCCTGGTCGGTGTCGAACTCCGTGCCCGCCTTCGTGGGCTCCTGGTCGAGCAGGTCCAGGCCCATGAGGTCGGCGTCCGGCAGGCGCAGCACGATGCCGTCGTCGGCGTGCATGACCTGCGCGTCCATGCCGTACCGCTCGGACAGACGGGCGCCGAGCGCGAGCGCCCACGGGGCGTGCACCTGGGCGCCGAAGGGGGAGTGCACGACCACGCGCCAGTCGCCGAGTTCGTCACGGAAGCGCTCCACGACGATCGTGCGGTCGTCCGGGACGTGGCCGCAGGCCTCGCGCTGCTCGTCCAGGTACGACAGGACGTTGTCCGCCGCCCACGCGTCCAGGCCGGCCGCCAGCAGCCTGAGCCGGGCGTCGTCCTTGGGCAGGGATCCGACCTCGCGCAGGAACGCGCCCACCGCGCGGCCCAGTTCGAGCGGGCGGCCCAGCTGGTCGCCCTTCCAGAAGGGCAGTCGGCCCGGCACGCCCGGCGCGGGTGAGACCAGGACGCGGTCGCGCGTGATGTCCTCGATGCGCCAGGAGCTCGTGCCCAATGTGAAGACGTCGCCGACCCGGGACTCGTAGACCATCTCCTCATCGAGCTCGCCGACGCGGCCGCCGCCCTTCTTGGGGTCGGAACCGGCGAGGAAGACCCCGAAGAGCCCGCGGTCGGGGATGGTGCCCCCGGAGGTGACGGCGAGGCGCTGCGCGCCCGGGCGGCCGGTGAGGGTGCCGGTCACGCGGTCCCACACCACGCGCGGGCGCAGCTCGGCGAAGGCGTCGGACGGGTAGCGGCCCGCGAGCATGTCCAGGACGGCCGTGAACGCGGATTCGGGCAGCGACGCGAAGGGGGCGGCGCGGCGGATCGTGGCGAGCAGGTCGTCGAACTGCCAGCTGTCCAGCGCCGTCATTGCGACCAGTTGCTGGGCGAGTACGTCCAGGGGGTTGGCGGGGACCTTCAGGGACTCGATGGAGCCGGAGCGCATCCGCTCGGTGACCACGGCGGCCTGGACGAGGTCGCCGCGGTACTTGGGGAAGACCACGCCGGTGGAGACCGCGCCCACCTGGTGTCCCGCGCGGCCGACGCGCTGCAGGCCGGAGGCGACGGAGGGCGGGGACTCGACCTGGACGACGAGGTCCACGGCACCCATGTCGATGCCCAGTTCGAGGCTGGAGGTGGCGACCACGGCCGGGAGGCGGCCCGCCTTGAGGTCCTCTTCGACGAGGGCGCGCTGCTCCTTGGAGACCGAGCCGTGGTGGGCGCGGGCGATGACCGGGGGCGCGCCGTGGGCCGCGCCGGAGCCGCCCATGAGCTCGGCCGGCGAGTGATGTTCGTCCAGTGACTCGCCGGTCACCCGCTCGTACGCGATCTCGTTGAGCCGGTTGCACAGGCGCTCCGCGAGACGGCGGGAGTTGGCGAAGACGATCGTGGAGCGATGGGACTGGACCAGGTCGGTGATCCGCTCCTCGACGTGCGGCCAGATCGACGGCCGCTCCGCGCCCTCACCGCCGTCGGCGACCGGGGATCCGCCCAGCTCGCCCAGGTCCTCCACGGGGACCACCACGGAGAGGTCGAACTCCTTGCCGGACTCCGGCTGGACGATCTCCACCTTGCGGCGCGGCGACAGGTAGCGGGCCACCTCGTCGACCGGGCGGACGGTCGCGGACAGGCCGATGCGGCGGGCGGGCCTCGGCAGCAGCTCGTCCAGGCGCTCCAGGGAGAGCGCGAGGTGCGCACCGCGCTTGGTGCCCGCGACCGCGTGCACCTCGTCCAGGATCACCGTCTCCACGCCGGTCAGCGCGTCCCGCGTGGCCGACGTCAGCATCAGGAACAGGGACTCGGGGGTAGTGATCAGGATGTCCGGCGGGCGGGTGGACAGGGCACGGCGCTCGGCGGCCGGGGTGTCGCCGGAGCGGATGCCGACCTTGACCTCGGGCTCGGGCAGGCCCAGGCGCACGGATTCCTGGCGGATGCCGGTCAGGGGGCTGCGCAGGTTGCGCTCCACGTCGACCGCGAGGGCCTTCAGCGGCGACACGTACAGCACGCGGCAGCGCTTCCTCGGGTCGGCCGGGGGAGGCGTCGAGGCCAGCTGGTCGAGGGCGGCGAGGAACGCGGCCAGCGTCTTGCCGGAGCCGGTCGGGGCGACCACCAGCACGTCGGAGCCCTCCCGGATGGCCTGCCACGCGCCCGCCTGGGCCGCGGTGGGCGCGGAGAAGGCCCCCGTGAACCAGCCGCGGGTCGCGGGGGAGAAGCCGTCGAGGGCTCGGTGTGCGGAGCTGACCATGCGTCCATCCTGCACCCCGGCTCTGACAATCGGCCTGACCTGGGCAAACGCACTCCGCTGCGGGGAGTGCCGCCCGGGGTGCGGCGGCCGTGGCGGAGAATGGCCGTATGGCGGGATCGGGTGAGCTGGCGCGGCACTGGCGGTACGCGGAGCTGCCCGGTGTCGATCTGCTGCGGGCGCGGTACATCCGCAAGACCTTCGTGCGGCACACCCATGAGAACTTCGTGATCGCGGCCATCGCCGACGGTGTCGAGGTCTTCCATCACCGCGGGTCCGACCAGTACGCAGGTGCCGGGGCGCTCGCGCTGGTCAATCCGGACACCCCGCACACCGGGCGGGCGGGAGTTCCGGAAGGCTGGCGGTACGGGGCGGTCTATCCGTCGCCCGAGGTGGTGGCCGGGATCGCGGCCGAGACGACGGCGATCCGGGGTACGCCCGGTTTCGTCAGCCCGGTGCTGGACGATCCGTACACCGTCCGCCTGGTGCACCAGGTGCTGCGCGCCGCCGAGGAGGGCAACGCGCTGGCCGCCGACACGCTGCTGCGGGTCGCCGTGACCCGGCTGCTGCGGTTGAACGGCGGGCCCCTGCCCCGGCGGGAGGTGCGGACGGCCGGGGCCCGGATCGCCGCACGCGCGCGTGCCGTGCTGGAGGAGCGGATGGCCGGTCCGCCGACCCTGGAGCGGCTGGCCACCGAGCTCGGCACCAGCCCGTTCGCGCTGCTGCGGGCGTTCCGCGACGCCTACGGAATGCCGCCGCACGCCTGGCTGACCGACGCCAGGGTGCGCAGGGCCCGGCACCTGCTGGACGGGGGGACGACGCCCGCCGAGGCCGCCCTCGCCGTCGGGTTCGCCGACCAGCCGCACCTCAACCGCCACTTCGCCCGGATCATCGGCGTGCCGCCGGGGGCGTACCAGCGGGAGCGCAAGAACGTACAAGACCGGTCGCCAGGGAGCCTCATAGCGTCCGACGCGTGGAAGAACGCGTGCAAGAACAGACAGCTTTCGCAGACACAGATGCCGACGGCGGCGGGAAACCGGATACCGCCGTCGTCCGGGACGCCCTCGGCGTCGGAGTCGCCGTAGGACTGTCCGGGTTCGCCTTCGGGGTGACCTCGGCCGGCAGTGGGCTGGGACTGGCGCAGACCTGTGCGCTCAGCCTCCTGGTGTTCACCGGCGCCTCCCAGTTCGCCCTGGTGGGGGCGCTCGCGGCCGGGGGCAACCCGTTGACGGCGGCCGCGGGCGCCTTCTTCCTCGGGGTGCGCAACGCGTTCTACGGGCTGCGCCTGTCACAGGTGCTGTCCCTCCCGCGCGCGGTGCGGCCGTTCGCCGCGCAGTGGGTGATCGACGAGACCACGGCGGTGGCACTGGCGCAGCCGACGCGGCGCAGCGCCCGCCTCGGGTTCACCGTCACCGGGCTCAGCCTCTATCTGCTGTGGAACCTCACCACGCTGCTCGGCGCGCTGGGCGCCAAGGCCATCGGGGACACCGACGCCTGGGGCCTGGACGCGGCCGGGCCGGCCGTCTTCCTGGCGCTGCTCGCTCCCATGGTGCGGACCACCACCGAGCGGGCGGTCGCCGCCCTGGCCGTGCTGCTGGGGCTCGGCCTGCTGCCCGCTCTGCCGGCCGGCGTGCCCGTTCTGCTGGCCGCGCTCGCGGCACCGGCCGTCCTGTGGGCCCGGGGCCGCCGCAAGGGACGTACCCCTGCCGGCGCGGAACGCGGAGACCAGGACGCACGAGACGCGGAAGAGGAAGACCGTTGAACACCTGGATGGCGATCGGTGCCACCGCCCTCGGCTGCTACGCCGTCAAGCTCGCCGGCCTGCTCGTGCCCGCGGGCGCCCTCGAGCGGCCGCTGGTGAGACGGCTGGCCGCGCTGCTGCCCGTCGCCCTGCTGGCCGCCCTCACCGCCCAGCAGACGTTCGCGGACGGGCACGCGCTCGTGCTCGACGCCCGGGCCGCGGGGCTCGCGGCGGCCGTCGGGGCGCTGCTGGTGCGCGCTCCGTTCCTGCTGGTCGTCGCGGCCGCCGTGGTGGTGACGGCCGGCGTGCGGGCCATGGGCGGGTGAACGGGACGCGGATCAGCCCACGAAGCGGCCGTACGCCCTGAGGGTGCGCAGGGCGTCGATCGTCACCATGGGCCGCGCCTCCAGGGCGGTGCCCGGGGCCCACTGGCGCCACCGGACGGGCCAGCCGCCGTCCTCCTGCTGGGCGGCGGCGAGGAAGTTCAGGGAGCGGGCCATCTCGTCGTCGGTGAACCACGCGCGCGCGAGGGAGTGCGGAGTCCTGGCGAAGTCGTGCGGGAAGTGGTGCTCGCCCGCGGCGTAGCCCGGCGCCACCGGGTACTCCTCGAGGCGCTCCGGGTCCAGCGCGGCCAGCCGATGCTCGCGCACCAGGCGCCCGAGGCGGTCGGCGGCCGCCTCCGCGCGCGGGCGGTCGGGTGCCGAGTCCAGGAAGGCCACCGCGGCCTCGATCTCGTAGGGGTGGGACTTCTCCAGGGACTCCACGGCCTGCCAGCAGAAGTCGGTGGCCCGGAACAGCCAGGCGTGCCACACCCCGTTGCGGTGCAGCAGGCCCACCACCGGCCCGGTGGCGAGGACTTCGCCGGGCGGGTCGTCGACGATCGGGACGAACGGGGCCGCCGGATAGTCGCGCTGACTGGGATGGACGGCGGGCAGGGCGCCGTCCGCGGTGGACACGGAGGTCAGATAGCGGCACACGCGCTCCACCCGCTGCCCCCCGCACCGCCCGATGGCGTCCAGCACGCGCAGCGCGTGGCCGGTGTGCAGCGGCTGGCTGACCGGGCCGCGCAGATCGGGCTCCAGGGCGTGGCCGTACCCGCCGTCCTCGTTGCGGTAGGCGTCCAGCGCCGTCTCCACGGGATCGGCGCCGCCGCTCAGGAAGTGGTACGCGAAGAGGCGCTGCTCCAGCACGCGCGCGGTGAGCCAGACGAACTGCTCGGCGCGGAAGAGCGGGGAGCGCGCCGGGGGTGCAGGGGGGAGTGGGGAAGCTCCTGTTTCGGGCATGCGTCAGACCGTAGGGCGGAAAGCGGTCTCGGCAAGCGGTCCCGGGCGGGGGCCCACCCTCAGGGCGGGATACTGGGGGCATGCGGTTGACGGTCTTCTGGCAGCGGATGGCGGAACACTTCGGTCCTGGGTATGCCGACACCTTCGCGCGCGATCATGTGATGTCGGAGCTCGGCGAGCGCACGGTGCACCAGGCGCTGGACGCCGGCTGGGACGCCAAGGACGTGTGGCGCGTGGTCTGCGCCGTCATGAACGTTCCGGGGGAGAAGCGCTGATCCGTCACGAAGAGCGCAGGGCGGTGACGGGTTGTCGGTGGCGTGGGCGAGACTTGCACCGTGGCACCCACTGACGACACAGGGCAGACCGCCCAGCACGTATCCCCGCCCGGTACGACGCCGCCCGCCCGGCCCCCGGCCGAGGGCGCCGCCGGGCCGGTCGCCCGCATGCCGCGCTGGCTGCCGCGCGCCATGGTGCTCGCGCTCGCGCTCATCGCCGCCTTCCAGCTGGGCAGCTGGGCCTTCCACCAGCTGACCGGCCTGCTGATCAACATACTCATCGCGTTCTTCCTGGCCCTCGCCATAGAACCGGCGGTGAGCCGGATGGCCGCCCGTGGCATGCGCCGGGGGCTCGCCACCTTCCTGGTCTTCCTCGGCCTGATGATCGTGACCGCGGGGTTCGTCACGCTGCTCGGTTCGATGCTCGCGGGCCAGATCATCAAGATGGTCGAGGGATTCCCGCAGTACCTCGACTCGGTCATCCACTGGGTCAACCAGACCTTCCACACCGAGCTCAGACGGGTCGACGTCCAGGAGGGCCTGCTCCACTCCGACTGGCTGCGCAAGTACGCGCAGAACAGCGCCGCCGGGGTGCTCGACGTGTCCGCGCAGGTGCTCGGCGGCCTGTTCCAGCTGCTGACGATCACGCTGTTCTCGTTCTACTTCGCCGCCGACGGCCCGCGACTGCGCCGGACCATCTGCTCCGTACTGCCGCCCGCCCGCCAGGCCGAGGTGCTGCGCGCCTGGGAGATCGCCGTCGACAAGACCGGCGGCTATCTGTACTCGCGCGGCCTCATGGCACTCATATCGGGGATAGCGCACTACATCCTGCTCCAGGCCCTGGGCGTGCCGTACGCGCCCGTGCTCGGCGTCTGGGTGGGTCTGGTCTCGCAGTTCATCCCGACCATCGGCACCTATCTCGCCGGCGCGCTGCCCATGCTGATCGCGTTCACCGTCAATCCCTGGTACGCGGTGTGGGTGCTGGTGTTCGTCGTGATCTACCAGCAGTTCGAGAACTACATGCTGCAGCCCAAGCTGACCTCGAAGACCGTCGACATCCACCCGGCGGTCGCCTTCGGCTCGGTCATCGCGGGCACCGCGCTGCTCGGCGCCGTCGGCGCGCTGATCGCCATCCCCGCGGTCGCCACGCTCCAGGCCTTCCTGGGCGCGTACGTGAAGCGGTACGCCGTCACGGACGACCCCCGGGTCCACGGGCACCGCAGAAGGGGGGCGGGCGGCCCGGGCCTGCTCACGCGCGCGCGGGGGCTGGGGACGCGGCGGCCGGAGGCGGCGGTGTCCGGGGCGCAGCCGGCGGAGACCGGTTTGGGGACCTCCGAGGAGGGCGGCGGCTCTTCCTGAGGGCGAGCCGGGCAGCGGAGCGGGGGCGAGTACGTGCCTCAGTACGTCAGGACCGCCCACACCCCTGCCCCTGCGACGGCGGCCGCACAGCAGCCCACCGCCGCCGTCACGATCCGCTGCCGGACCCGCTCGCTCCAGGCGGTGCGGGACAGCAGCCAGGCCAGCGCCGGCAGGACCAGGACGGCGTGCAGACTCACCCCGTGCAGCGGCTTGAGCGGGGCCGTCGAGTGGTAGGCCGCCTCCTGATGGCCGGTCCGGGTGAGCGCGACACCGCGCGCGATCATCGCGGCGCCCGAGGCCAGCGCCACGAGCAGGATCGCGAACCCGGAGCGCACCGCGAGCGGCATCCCGGCGGGGCCCGTCGGCCGGTGTCGGAAGGACGCGACCGCGAAGACCGTGAGCAGCACCACGAGGACACCGCCGCCCACCGCCAGCGTCATGGACACCGCCGTGTCGAAGGGGGTCTCCATATTGAGATGCGAGGGCACCCGGCGCCACGCCTGGAGCGTGATGCCGCCCGCCTCCACCACGCAGTCGGCGGCGAACACCACGAGCAGGACGGTGCGCAGCCGCGGACCGAGGCGCAGGTACGACGTGACCCAGGTGACCGCGATCAGCGTCACCCCGAAGGAGAGCCCGAAGGTGACGGGCTTGCGCCAGGAGACGGGCCCCTCCCAGGGGCCGCCGTCGACCGCGAACACCAGCAGGTGCGCGAGACCGGACAGGACGAGGAGCACACCGGTCGCGTGACACACGCGTTCGGCGGGGAGCGGGTTCTTCATGGCCCAAGGCTCCCGGGAGCGGCCCGCGCGGTCGTCGTACGGCCGAAGACACCCCTCGTACACCGCGCGGAGTAGCGGTCGCCCGGCCGCGTGGCGCAGCTTGACACGAAAATCGAACATGCATTCTTATGGAGGCTCGGGCGAGGCTCCAGGCGGGGATTTCGACATGGTTTGGGCGGAGAAGTCCCCCGGTTATCCACAGGCCGGGCCGACGTCGGGGCGCATTGTCAGTGGCAGGCGTTAGCGTCTTTGACGTGAAGCGATCGACTCAAGCAAACCGGGTGGAACCCATGGCAGGAACCGACCGCGAGAAGGCGCTCGACGCCGCGCTCGCACAGATTGAACGGCAATTCGGCAAGGGCGCGGTCATGCGCATGGGCGAGCGGTCGAAGGAGCCCATCGAGGTCATCCCGACCGGGTCGACCGCACTCGACGTCGCGCTCGGCGTCGGTGGCCTGCCGCGTGGCCGTGTGGTGGAGATCTACGGGCCGGAGTCCTCCGGTAAGACCACCCTGACCCTGCACGCGGTGGCCAACGCGCAGAAGGCCGGCGGCCAGGTCGCCTTCGTGGACGCGGAGCACGCCCTCGACCCCGAGTACGCGCGCAAGCTCGGCGTGGACATCGACAACCTGATCCTCTCCCAGCCGGACAACGGAGAGCAGGCCCTGGAGATCGTGGACATGCTGGTCCGCTCCGGCGCCCTCGACCTCATCGTCATCGACTCCGTCGCCGCGCTCGTCCCGCGCGCGGAGATCGAGGGCGAGATGGGTGACAGCCACGTCGGTCTGCAGGCCCGTCTGATGAGCCAGGCCCTGCGGAAGATCACCAGCGCGCTCAACCAGTCCAAGACCACCGCGATCTTCATCAACCAGCTGCGCGAGAAGATCGGCGTGATGTTCGGCTCCCCGGAGACCACGACCGGTGGCCGGGCGCTGAAGTTCTACGCCTCGGTGCGCATCGACATCCGCCGCATCGAGACCCTGAAGGACGGCACGGAGGCGGTCGGCAACCGCACCCGCTGCAAGGTGGTCAAGAACAAGGTCGCGCCGCCCTTCAAGCAGGCCGAGTTCGACATCCTCTACGGCCAGGGCATCAGCCGCGAGGGCGGCCTGATCGACATGGGCGTCGAGCACGGCTTCGTCCGCAAGGCCGGCGCCTGGTACACGTACGAGGGCGACCAGCTCGGCCAGGGCAAGGAGAACGCGCGCAACTTCCTGAAGGACAACCCCGACCTGGCCAACGAGATCGAGAAGAAGATCAAGGAGAAGCTGGGCGTGGGCGTGCGGCCGGAGGAGCCCACCGCCGAGCCGGGCGCGGACGCGGCGGCCGGTGCCGCCACGGACGACGCCGCCAAGACGGTGCCCGCCGCGGCCGCCAAGGCCACCAAGCCCAAGGCCGCCGCTGCCAAGAGCTGACCCGTGACACGACGAACCGACTGGGCCGAGTACGAGTACGCCTCCCCCGGTGCCCCACGGGGGAGGGGCGCCGGGGGCGACACGGGCTCCGCCCTGGACGGCGGCGGGAACGGGGACGACCGGGCGTACGAGAGCGACGGCTCGCGTGGCGCCGGGACTCGCGGTGGTCGTGGGCGCCGTCGGCGCGGCTTCGGGGAGCCGTCGGCGTCCAGGGAAGACGAAGGCGCCCCTTCCTCGTCGAGGGCCGAGCGGGGGGAGTCTTCAGGGGACCCGGCTGAGCGGGCGCGGGCGATCTGCCTGCGCCTGCTCACCGGGACCCCGCGCACGCGCAAGCAACTCGCGGACGCCCTGCGCAAGCGGGAGATCCCCGAGGACGTGGCGGAGGAGGTGCTGTCACGGTTCGAGGAGGTCGGCCTGATCAACGACAGTGCCTTCGCGGACGCCTGGGTGGAGTCCCGGCACCACGGCCGGGGGCTGGCCAGACGCGCTCTCGCCCAGGAACTGCGGACCAAGGGCGTCGACTCGGCGCTGATCGACGACGCGGTCGCCCAGCTCGACTCCGAGCAGGAGGAGGCGACGGCTCGCGACCTCGTCGCCCGCAAGCTGCGAGCCACCCGGGGTCTCGACCGCGACAAGCGCATCCGACGCCTCGCCGGCATGCTCGCCCGCAAGGGATACCCCGAGGGCATGGCCCTCCGGGTGGTCCGACAGGCGCTGGAGCGGGAGGGCGAGGACGCGCAATCCCTGGAGGGCGACGGGTTCTGACCGGCCGGGGGCACGACTCCCGCCGGCGCCCGCTGCTCCCGCCTTTTTCCTCGGCGGTGCGCACCCGCCGTACCAGCCGGACAGGGCCGGGCGCGGGCAGCGAGCTCCTGGCCCCGCCGCTCCCCTGTGCGTCATCTCGGCGTCCACCTGTTCGTCGGCGGCAGACGGGTGGGGTTAACCCCCGCCGAAGACTGAAGGATCGCCGCGGGTCTGCTGCTGCTCGCCGGGGGTGTGGTCCTCGTCGCCGTCCTCACCGCCCTGCGCACCGAGCCCGCCTCGACTCCCGTGACGTTCCTGGCCGTTGTCGTCCTGTCCGCCTCCGTCGCCCTGCTCGGCCCGCTCCTGGTGCGAGCGGCGATGCTGCTGCTGTCAGGCCCGCTGCGGCTCAGCGGCCCCGGCGGCCGGCTCGCCACCGCCAACCTGCGCGGCAACGCCGCCCGGATGGCCTCCGTCGTCACACCCCTCACCCTGCTCATCGGCATGACCTGCACCGTCCTGTTCGTCCAGCCGACCCTCGGTGACGCCGCCCGCGCCCAGGCACGCGAGGGCGTCCGTGCCGACTGGGTGGTCGCCGCCCAGGGGCCGGGCGTCCCGGCCGAGGCCGCACGGCTGCTGCGCACGCACCACGACATCGTCACCGAGGTGGTCCGCACGACCGTCCGCGTCGGCTTGGACAAGTACGCCGCCCAGGGAGTCACCCCCGTCGGCCTCACCCGCATCTGGGACCCGGACGTCACCGCCGGCGCCCTGGACCGGCTCACCGCTCACACCGTCGCCGTCAGCGAACTGGCCGCCGACCAGCTCCACCTGAGGCCCGGAGGCACCCTGAAACTCACGCTCGGCGACGGCACGCCCGCCACGCTCACCGTCGCCGCCGTCTACCGCCGCGGTCTCGGCTTCGGCGACCTCGCCCTCGCGCACGACCTGCTCGCACACCACGTCGACAACCCGCTCGCCTCCTCCGTCCTCGTCAGCACGACCCGTACACAGACACAACTCGCGACTACACTCCGTGAGTTCCCGGGACTCCGCGTTCTTTCCCCGGCCGCCGCGGACACCCTGCAGGCCGAGCGGCAGCAGGCGAACGCCGAGGTCAACCACCTGGCCATGGGGCTGGTCCTCGCCTTCACCGCCATCGCGGTGGTCAACCCGCTCGCCATGTCGGTGTCCGAGCGGGCCCGGGAGTTCGCCCTGCTCCGCCTCGCCGGGGCGACGCGCCGTCAGTTCCTGCGCATGCTGCGGACCGAGGCGTTGTCCGTGCTGCTCCTGGCGACGTCCCTGGGCAGCGGCATCGCCCTCGCCGTCCTGACCGCGTTCAGCGTCGGCATGACGGGCCGCGCCGCGCCCGCCGTCACGCCCCTGCTGTACGTCACCGTCGTCGCGGTCGCCGCCCTCCTCGCCCTCGTGGCCACCGCCCTGCCGGGACGCGTAGCCCTCAGGGTGCACGCGGTGACCGTGGCGACGGCGAAGGAGTAGCACGCCGCGTCCCCCGACGGCGTCGCCCCGCGCATCCTCAGCGTGCGCACCCGGAAAGACCCACGCCGTTTGGGCCGGGGGCAGCTTCGGCCGGCCGGCGGTGACGAACGACGTTTCCCTGCTGCTCGATGGACGACCCGGACACCGTCCCGCTGTTCTGCCCGCCCGGCGACCGACCGTCACGCACCGACCGTGGCGCGGCTCACGTCACCACCGGCAGCCCCGCCGCCCGCCACGCCTGGAACCCGCCGACCATGTCGGTCGCCCGGCGCAGCCCCAGCTGGTGCAGGGAGGCGGCGGCCAGGCTGGACGCGTAGCCCTCGTTGCAGATCACCACGATGTTCAGGTCGTGCCCGGTCACCTCGGGGACGCGGTGGCTGCCCCGCGGGTCGAGGCGCCACTCCAGTTCGTTGCGCTCGATGACCAGGGCACCGGGAATCAGGCCGTCCCGGTCGCGCAGGGCGGCGTACCGGATGTCGACCAGCAGTGCCTCGCCCGCCTGCGCCGCCTCGTACGCCTCCCGCGCCTCGATCCGCCGGTAGCCCGCGCGCACGCGCTCCAGCAACTCGTCGATACCCACCGGCCGTTCACCCGTGCCGCTCACTGCCAGTCCTCCGGGCGCTCGACCTGCTCCAGCCGCAGCACCTGTCCGGACCGGCTGTAGCGGCGGATCTGCGGCAGCGGCGGGTAGTAGGCGTGGACGGAGATCGCGTGCCGCTCGGTGGACTCGTTGAGTACCTCGTGGACGTGATGGCGGCCGAAGGAGCGGCCCTTGCCGGCCGGCAGCCGCCGCTCGCGGTCCACGCCGTCGGTGAGCTCCAGAGTCTTCCAGCCGTCGGTGGGCAGCCGGGCGGCGAGCGAGTTCTCCTTCAGCTCGCCGGACGCGGTGAGGAACGCGCCGACCGAGTCGGCGTGGTCGTGCCAGCCGGTGCCGGTGCCCGGCGGCCAGCCGATCAGCCAGGCCTCACTGCCGCCGGGACCCGCGAGCCGCACCCAGGTGCGGCCCTCCGGATCGAGCGGGAGCGAGGCGATGAGCTCGGCGTCGGCGGCCGTACGCCGTGCGAAGTCGAGGAGGTCCGCCTGGGTGGGTGCCGAAACGGCCGCGGACACGGAGGGAGAGACAGACACGTGCACCGTCCTGAAGAGCGTTCGCCAAGGGGCGCCCCGCGGGGCGCCCGGAGAGAAAGAGGGAAGCGAATTCAGCAGGACGGGCGACACACGCAGCCCGCATAGCGGACGAGGTCCATATGGACCCTCCGCCACAGGCGCACATCGGTGTCGGTCACGGTCCGGAGTACACCATGACGGTGCACACCGGTCAACTCTGCGTCACTATGTGGATCACAGGGTGACTGTACGTACGCTCAACGCGCCCCGGAGCCCGCCCCGGCCTGCGCCCCCGCTTCCGCCGGCTGCGCCTGCGCCGGGCCGCCCACCGCCGCCTCCGCCGCCGCGTACAGGTCGGCCGGGCGAACCCCGCTCAGCGCGGTGACCAGGTGGCCGTCGGGGCGCACAAGCAGCACGCTGTGCGCGGGCGCGCCCGGATAGCTCTCGGCGACCAGCAGCTCGGCGGGGTGCGGCAGCGCGGTCACCGCGGCCGCCAGGCGGGGCATGACTCCGGCCTTCATCCAGTGCTTGCGGTCCCACACGCCCGTGCCCGGCGCGATCAGGACGACCAGCAGCGCGCCGCGGCCGAGCCGGTCCCGCAGCCGTACGAAGGTGCCGTCCTCGGCCGTCACCCGTACGTCGCTCACCTGAACGCCGGGCGGGGTGCCGACGGGAATCTCGCCCTCCAGGTGTTCGGGCGCGAGCGGCGAGTCGGCGTACGCCCCCGGCGCGCCGAGCGGCCCGCGCCCCAGGTGACCGTCCGTGAGCAGCGCGTCGTGCCCCCGGGCTGTGCCGGGGACGTACGCGCGCAGCCCACCGCCGCCGCGCAGCACCGGCAGCGCCTGGTCGGCGGCGCGCAGCCGTGCGGCGATCACCGCGCGCCGCTCGGTCTGGTAGCTGTCGAGCAGCGGCTCGTGCGGGCCGTGGTGCCAGACCCGCGCCAGCTTCCAGGCGAGGTTGTCGGCGTCCCGGAGTCCCTCGTCCAGCCCCTGCGTGCCCAGCGCGCCGAGCAGGTGGGCCGCGTCCCCGGCGAGGAAGACCCGGCCCACGCGCCACCGGCGGGCCAGCCGGTGGTGCACCGTGTGGACTCCGGTGTCGAGGAGTTCGTACGGCGGTGTGGTGCCGTCCGTCCAGCCCGCGAGGGTCTCGCGGACGCGGGCCACCAGCAGTTCGGGCGTGACCAGGTCCTTGCCCGGCGGCAGCAGCCAGTCCAGGCGCCACACGCCGTCCGGGAGGGGGCGGGCGGTCACCTCCCCGGCCGAGGGCCCGGACGTCCGCCACGGCGGCATCCGGTGGAGCAACGCCTGGCCCTCCCACGGAAGTTCCACGCGCAGGGCGGCGACGGCGTGTCGCTCCACCGCGGTACGGCCCGGGAAGCGGATGTCCTGCAGTTTGCGCACGGTCGAGCGGGGACCGTCGCAGCCGACCAGGTAACTGCCGCGCCACCAGGTGCCGCTGGGTCCCCGGGTGTGCGCGGAGACGCCGGAACGCTCCTGCTCGATCGCGTCCACGCGGCTGTCCACGGCGACCTGCACGAGCGGCTCGCGGGCGAGGGCGGCACGCAGCGCGCCGGTCAGCACGTGCTGGGCGAGGTGCAGGGGGGCGGGCTCGGCGCTGTCCCGGTCGGGGTCCGGGTCGTCGGCGAGCCGGTCGAAGAAGATCTCGCGCATCACCTGCTTGCGCCGCAGCGACCGCCATCCGGCCCAGTGCAGGCCCCGCTCGCCGAGCGGGACGCCGGTCAGCCGCTCCATCAGCGCGGCGGTGTCCTCACGCAGAACGACCGTGCGCGCGAGGCGTGGTTCGTCCTTGCCCGGACCCTCGTCGAGAACGACCGACGGCACCTCCTGGCGGGCCAGCGCCAGGGCGAGCGTGAGCCCCACGGGCCCCGCCCCGACGATGATCACCGGATCCACGGCGCGGCGCCCCCTGCCCGCAGCGGTGCCCTGACGGATGAGTGTGAACAGAAAGGTGGAGCAGGGTGCACGATCACAGAACGTATGCAACCCATTGGCGGTGTTTGCGTCAAGCGACGGAGGCAGTGGCGATCATGCCACTGCCTCCGTCGGGGTAGTCGTGTCCGTCCGATGAGCCGTCAGGGAGCCTTCCGCATGTCCTCGTGCTCGCCCGGAGCGGCCAGTTCGGCGACCGCGTCCACGCCGACCACCGCGCCCGTGGACTTCTTGCCGCGCCGGAGCCGGCCCTCAAGCCAGCTCGCGAAGCTCGTGAGCGAGAAGTTGAGCACCAGGAAGATCAAGGCCACGACGGTGAAGGAGGCGATGGTGTTGGCACCGTAGTAGCCGCTCATCGTGCTGGCCGAGGCGAGCAGCTCGGGGAAGGTGAGGACCGCGCCGCCCAGAGCCGTGTCCTTCACGATCACCACGAGCTGGCTGACGATCGCCGGGAGCATGGCGGTGACCGCCTGCGGCAGCAGGACGAGCCGCATCACCTGGTTCTTGCGCAGCCCGATCGCCATCGCGGCCTCGGACTGGCCCTTGGGCAGCGAGAGGATGCCCGCCCGGACGATCTCCGCGAGCACCGACGCGTTGTACAGCACCAGACCCGTGACGACCGCATACAGGGGACGGTCGTCCGAACTGACGTCGGTGTAGTCGGCGTACAGGGCGTTGCCGAAGATCATCAGGATCAGGACCGGGATCGCCCGGAAGAACTCGACCACGACCGAGGCGGGTACCCGGATCCAGACGTGGTCCGAGAGCCGGGCTATGCCGAAGACGGCACCCAGCGGCAGCGCGATGACCACGGAGAGCACCGCGGCCTTCAGCGTGTTCTGCAGACCGGGCCAGATGTAGGCGGAATAGGCCTCGCTGCTGAAGAACGGCTTCCACAGCACCCACTCCAGCTGTCCCTTGTCGGAAAGGGTGCTGAAGACCCACCACAGGACGGCCGCGAAGGCGACCAGAAAGCCAACCGTGTACAGGACGTTGCGCCGCTTGGCGCTGGGGCCCTGGGCGTCGTACAGGACCGAGCTCATCGCTTCACCGCCACCTTTTTGCCCACCCAGCCGAGGATCAGACCGGTCGGCAGCGTCAGGCAGCAGAAGCCGAACGCAAAGATCCCGGAGATCAGCAGCAGCTGCGCCTCCTTGTCGACCATGTCCTTCATCAGGTGCGCCGCCTCCGCCACGCCGATCGCGGCGGCCACCGTCGTGTTCTTCGTCAGCGCGATCAGAACGTTGGTCAGCGGACCGACGGCGGCCCGGAAGGCCTGCGGCAGCACGACCAGCCTCAGCACCTGCGTGAAGGTCAGGCCGATAGCCCGGGCCGCCTCCGCCTGCCCGACCGGGACGGTGTTGATGCCCGAGCGCAGTGCCTCGCACACGAAGGACGAGGTGTAGACGATCAGACCGAGCACGGCCAGCCGGAAGTTGTTCGTGGCGACGTCGTCCGAGCCGAGATGGATGTTCAGCGTGTCGCTCAGGCCGAGTGAGGCGAACAGGATGATCACCGTGAGCGGGATGTTCCGCACGATGTTCACGTAGGCGGTCCCGAAACCGCGCATCAGCGGCACCGGGCCCACCCGCATGGCGGCCAGCGCAGTGCCCCAGATCAGGGAGCCCACGGCGGACAGCAACGCCAGCTGCACCGTCGTCCAGAAGGCTCCCAGCAGGTCGTAACCTTCAAGAAAGTCGAACACGATCTCCCGCGCTTCCGCGTGTAGGGATGCCCCGGTGCGCCGCCGCCGGACGGCGCACCGGTGGGCGCTGCCTCAGCTCTTGATGTCGCCGATCTTCGGAGCGGGCTCGTTCTTGTAGCCGGCCGGACCGAAGTTCTTGGCCACGGCCTTCTTCCATGAACCGTCGGAGACCATCTCCTCCAGCGCCTTGTTGATCTTGGCCTTGAGGTCGCTGCCCTTCTTGACGCCGATGCCGTAGTTCTCGTTGGTCATCTTGAAGCCGCCGAGCTTGAACTTGCCCTTGAACTGCGACTGGGAGGCGTAGCCGGCGAGGATCGAGTCGTCGGTGGTCAGGGCGTCGATGGCCTTGTTCTGCAGACCGGTCAGGCACGCGGAGTAGGTCGGGTACTCCTGGAGCTGCGCCTTGGGGGCGAGCTTGTCGTGGACGTTCTGCGCCGACGTGGAGCCGGCCACGGAACACAGCTTCTTCTTGTTCAGGTCCGAAGGCGACTTGATGCTGTTGTCGTCCGCGCGGACCAGCACGTCCTGGTGGGCCAGCAGGTACGGGCCGGCGAAGTCGACCAGCTTCTGGCGCTCCGGGGTGATCGAGTAGGAGGCGGCGATGAAGTCGACGTCACCGCGCTTGAGCATGGTCTCGCGGTCGGCGCTCTTCGACTCCTTCCACTCGATCTGGTCGGCCTTGTAGCCGAGCTTCTTGGCGATGTACGTCGCCACGTCCACGTCGAAGCCCGCGTAGCCCTGCGGGGTCTTCTGGCCGATGCCGGGCTGGTCGAACTTGATGCCGATGGTGATCGTCTTGCCGCCACCGGAGGAACCGCCCTCGTCCTTCTTGTTGGAGCCGCACGCCGTGGCGGCCACGGCGAGGGCGAGCACGGCGGCCGAAGCGGCGGTGACCTTGCGGAGCTTCATGGTGAACATCCTTTGCGTGGTGAGGAGATGCGGGCCCTCGGCCCGGGTGACACAGAGCGTGGGGCGCAACGGGCGCCGTCAGTGGTGGAGGATCTTCGACAGGAAGTCCTTGGCACGGTCGCTGCGCGGAGCGCTGAAGAACTGGTCGGGCGCAGCCTCCTCGACGATGCGGCCGTCCGCCATGAAGACCACGCGGTTTGCAGCCGATCGCGCGAAACCCATCTCATGGGTGACGACGATCATCGTCATGCCCTCCCGGGCGAGCTGCTGCATGACCTCGAGGACCTCGTTGATCATCTCGGGGTCGAGGGCCGAGGTCGGCTCGTCGAAGAGCATGACCTTCGGGCCCATCGCCAGCGCCCGGGCGATCGCGACGCGCTGCTGCTGGCCGCCGGAGAGCTGCGCGGGGTACTTGTCGGCCTGGCTGCTCACCCCGACCCGGTCGAGCAGGGCGCGGGCCTTCTCCTCGGCCTGCTTCTTGTCGGCCTTGCGGACCTTGATCTGGCCCAGCATCACGTTCTCGAGCACGGTCTTGTGCGCGAAGAGGTTGAAGGACTGGAAGACCATCCCGACGTCCGCCCGCAGCCGGGCCAGCTCCTTGCCCTCCTGGGGCAGGGGCCTGCCGTCGATCGTGATGGTGCCGGAGTCTATGGTCTCCAGGCGGTTGATGGTGCGGCACAGCGTCGACTTGCCGGACCCGGAGGGCCCGATGACCACGACGACCTCGCCGCGGGCGATCGTGAGATCGATGTCCTGGAGCACGTGCAACGCGCCGAAGTGCTTGTTGACGCTCTTCAGGACGACCAGGTCGCCGGTCGAGGCCGCGTCTTCCTTGGCCACCGATACTTCGGTCATCGCTTTCAGGCTCCGTCCTCCTCGGTTTCGGAGGACAGTAGTGACGCCGCATGACCAGCGTCATTACATCTGAGGGGAATCTGAGCATCACGATCGGATAGCAATCGGACACGTGTTGTAGCAACGGTGAGGGGCGTGCGTATCGGCCGGGTAACGGAACCGACGGGCAACCGGAACCCTCTTGACGCCGTCGTCGTCCATCAGCGTGACTGCCTTGGTGCACGCGCGCGCGTGCAGACGATTTCTCCAAGCCGAGAATACGACCGTTCGAACCGGAGGGGGCCGGGATGAGACTGCTGCTCGTCGAGGACGACAACCATGTCGCCGCCGCTCTGTCCGCGGTCCTCAAGCGGCACGGGTTCGACGTCACCCACGCGCGCAGCGGCGAGGAGGCACTGCAGGCCCTCGTCCCCGAAGGCGCCGGCTTCGGCGTCGTCCTGCTCGACCTGGGCCTGCCCGACCAGGACGGCTACGAGGTCTGCGGCAAGATCCGCAAGCGCACCAGCACGCCGGTGATCATGGTCACCGCACGTTCCGACGTCCGCTCCCGCATCCACGGGCTCAACCTCGGCGCCGACGACTACGTGGTGAAGCCGTACGACACCGGGGAACTGCTCGCCCGGATCCACGCCGTCAGCCGGCGCACCGTCCCCGAGGACGCCGGGCCGGGCGGCGAGAGCGTGCTGCGGCTCGGTCCCGTGCACATCGAGCTGCCCACCCGACAGGTCAGCGTGGACGGTACGGTTGTCCAACTGACCCGCAAGGAGTTCGACCTCCTCGCGCTGCTCGCCCAGCGCCCCGGAGTGGTCTTCCGACGGGAGCAGATCATCAGCGAGGTGTGGCAGACCAGCTGGGAGGGCACGGGACGCACCCTGGAGGTGCACGTCGCCTCCCTGCGCGCCAAGCTGCGCATGCCCGCGCTGATCGAGACCGTACGCGGCGTCGGCTACCGCCTCGTAGCCCCGGCCGCCTAGTCCTGGCGGGGACGCGTGCGCACCAGGCTCCTCCCGCTGCTCATCGTCCTGATGGCGGCCGTGCTGCTCGCGCTCGGCATCCCGCTCGCCGTCAGTGTGGCCGCGGCCCAGCAGCAGCGCGTGGTCGTCGACCGGATCGACGACACGGCGCGCTTCGCGGCGCTCGCCCAGTTCGTCACCGACGGGCCCAGCGGATCCCGCCGTACGACCAAGGACGAGCGCCAGGAGACCCTCCGCCGCGAACTCGCCAACTACTTCGGCGTCTACGGCATCCGCGCGGGCGTCTTCTACAGCAACGAGTCGGTGATGGCCAACGCGCCCGCCGACTGGTTCCTGCCCGAGAAGGGCGAGGTGCGGGAGGCGTTCCAGGAGGCGCTGCTCAGCCGGCGCAGTCACGACCCGGAGCAGGTGTGGCCCTGGCAGCGCACCCGCCTCGTCGTCGCCTCGCCGGTGATCCGGGACGGCGACGTCGTGGCGGTCGTGATCACCGACTCGCCCACCGGCGGGATGCGCTCGCGGACCCTGCACGGCTGGCTGCTCATCGGCGCCGGCGAGGTCGCCGCGATGCTGCTGGCCGTCGGCGCCGCGCTGCGGCTGACCGGCTGGGTGCTCAGGCCCGTCCGGATCCTCGACGCCACTACCCACGACATCGCCACCGGGCGTCTGAAGTCCCGGGTCGCGGTGGGCGGCGGGCCGCCGGAACTCAGACGGCTGGCCCGGTCGTTCAACGAGATGGCGGACAACGTCGAGGACGTGCTGGAGCAGCAGCGCGCCTTCGTCGCCGATGCCTCGCACCAGCTGCGCAACCCGCTCTCGGCGCTGCTGCTGCGCATCGAGCTGCTCGCCCTCGAACTGCCCGAGGACAACGAGGAGATCGCCTCGGTCCGCACCGAGGGCAAGCGCCTCGCGCAGGTCCTCGACGACCTGCTCGATCTGGCGCTGGCCGAGCACGCCGAGGCGGACGTCCGGCTGACCGACATCGGCCAGCTGGCCGCCGAGCGGGTGGCCGCCTGGGCGCCGGCCGCCGAGGCCAAGGGCGTCCGGCTCGCCGGCGACTGCCCGCCCACCACCGGATGGGCCGACCCGATCACCCTGTCCAGCGCACTGGACGCGGTGATCGACAACGCGGTGAAGTTCACCCCCGAGGGGGGCACGGTCGAGGTGACCGTCTCCTTCGACGGCGACACCTCGACGGTCGTGGTCACCGACACCGGTCCCGGCCTGACCGACGAGGAACTCGCCCGCGTCGGCGACCGCTTCTGGCGCAGCGGCCGCCACCAGAACGTCAAGGGCTCCGGCCTGGGCCTGTCCATCAGCCGCGCCCTGCTCGCGGCGGCCGGCGGCTCGATCACGTACGCCCACCACGAGCCGCGGGGGCTGAAGGTCACGGTGACGGTGCCGAGGACCAGGCCTTAGAACCGCGTGCGGCCGTCTACGGCTTCACCGACCGGTAGTAGCGCCGCGCCCCCTCTTGCAGGGCGAGGGGATCGGTGTAGATCGCCGTGCGCAGGTCGACGAGCTGGGCGGAGTGGACGTGATGACCTATTCCGTCGCGGCTCTTGATCACCGTGCGGGTGATCCACTCGGTGAGCCGGGGATCCATGTCCTTGCGGGTCATCAGCAGGTTGGACACCGCGATGGTCGCCACGGTGGAGCCCTGCTGGACGGACGGGTAGGCCGACGCGGGCATGTTGGTCGTCCGGTAGTAGCGGCTGACCTGCCCCTGGGCGTGCAGCTTGGCGACCAGGTCGCCCTCGATCGGGATGAACCGGAAGGCGAACTTCCTGGCCAGCTCCACCAGCCCGTTGGTGGGCAGCCCCCCCGACCAGAAGAACGCGTCGATCTTGTCCTGCCGCAGCCGGCCGGGCCCGGTGTCGATGCCGTCGGACATCGGGGTGATGTCCTTGGCGGGGTCGATCCCGGCCGCCCTGAGCACCCGGCCGGCGATCAGCCGTACGCCCGAGTTGGGCAGCCCTATGGCCACCCGCTTGTGCCGCAGGTCCGCCACGGACTCGATGTCCGAGTCGCGCGGCACGACCAGCTGCACATAGTCGTCGTAGAGCCGCGCAACGCCGCGCAGCTGCCGGGCGCCGGTGCGGTTCCGCAGCTCGTACGTCTCCACCGCGTCGGCCGCCGCGATGGTGAAGTCGGCCTCCCCGGTCGCCACGCGCCGCACGTTCTCCTGCGAACCGGCGCTCGTCAGCAGCTTCACCTTCAGGCCCGGCATGTCCTTGCCGAGCTCGGTACGCAGCCGCCGGCCGTAGTCCTGGTAGACGCCCCGGGACGTCCCGGTGCTGAAGGTGATCGTGCCGCTCGGCGGCTCCTCGCCCAGGGGCAGCAGCCACCACAGCAGCAGCCCGAAGACCACGAAGCCGACGGCCGCGCACTGGAGGGCCCGGCGCCTGCCGATACGGGGGAACACCTTGGACATGCGCGCGATCCTGCCAGCCCGCCCGCGGTCCTGACCAGGGCGGGGCACACGACGGGGCACACGGAGGGGACTGTCAGAGGCGGCCGTTACAGTCACCGTATGAGCTCTTCGCCCGCCGACCTCGTCCGTGAGTTCCACCTCGCCTTCGGCCTCGACGCCCGCAGTACGCCGACGGAGGTGGCCCCCGACCTGGCCGCGCACCGCGGGGAACTGCTCGCCGAGGAGGCCGCGGAGGTCGCCGCGGTCGCGGTCACCGGCCCGCTCGACCGGCTCGCGCACGAACTGGCCGACGTGGTCTACGTGGCGTACGGCACCGCTCTGGTGCACGGAATCGACCTCGACGCGGTGATCGCCGAGGTCCACCGCTCCAACATGAGCAAGCTGGGCCCCGGCGGACAGATAGCCCGCCGTGCCGACGGCAAGGTCCTCAAGGGCGAGCACTACCGGGCGCCGGACGTGTCGGCCGTCCTGCGCCGCCAGGGCTGGATCCCCGGCGGCGCCTGAGGACCTACGGGGCCGCGCTGCCCGCCAGATTCCACTCGCGGTGCAGTGAGCCCAGCGGGACGCTCCTCTGCAGAACGGGGGTACCGAAGATCGACAACTGGATCCGCAGGGTCCCGGACAGGTCCACACCGCCGTACACGCCCCACGTGCCGTCCGCCCCGGCGCCGGCCGTACCGGACGAGGCGGTCACCGTCCCCGAGGCCTCGCCGCGCACGTACGGCGCCAGGTCCGCGGTGACGCCTACGGTGCCGTAGAGACCGACCGAGGCCTCCGTGCCGAGCGCAGCCTTGACGCCTCCGGCGGTGGTCACCGAGGTCCGCACCGGTGTGCCGGTCATGTCGGCGGCGCTGACCGGGGTCCACCCCTGGGCGCTGCCGTAGGTGCCGCCCGCCTTGAAGTCGCCCTTGACGCTCTGCGCCACGTCGACGGTGATCCGTCCGTCGCCGCTGATCTGGAAGTAGCAGGTCAGGTCGAGGTTGACGACGACCGGGACGGGGCCGACCTGCAGGACCGGGTCGGCGTGCAGCTTCGCGAAGGGAATCCGCAGCGGTGTGGCGGAGGCGGCGGCGCGGCCCTTGACCGACCAGCCCGAGGTCCAGTCACCGGAGACGCCCAGATACGCGCTGCCGGGCGCGGCGTCGGTGCCCGCGCCGCCGTACCGGAAGTCGACCTGCGGGGCGACCTGCACGAACCCGGACACCGAGGCCTTGCCCGACACCGGCGAGCCCTCGGGTGTGGGTATGTCGGCGTTGAGGTCGACCCGCAGGCTGCCGAGCGGCACCGTGGCGCCCTTCGGGCCGACGTGCACGTCGCCGGCCTTGGACCAGGAGACCTTGACGTCGGGCAGCAGTTTGTCCACGGCGAAGGAGGCGGGGTCGACCGGCACGGTGCCGCGAGCCGTGTCGTCCCCGAGCAGGGCGTTGAGCCGGGCGGGCTCGGTCTGCACCTCCGTGCCCCGGTCGGTCTCGCCGATCACCTTGGTGACCTTGGCGAGCAGCCCGTGCGGCGCACCGGGCGCGGGCGCGCTGGCGATGACGTCACCGACGGTGGCCTCGCCCGGCGAGGCGGAGGGGCCCGGTGAGGCGGAACTGCCGCCTGCCCTGGGCGACATGACGGCCCGCCGGGTCTTGCTGTCGTACGAGCTGACGGCGAGCGAGGTCGTGTGCGCCCGCCTGCCCGAGCCGGCGGAGCCCGCCGCGGCGGTCCCGGTGGCGGTGGGAGCGGCGGCGACGGTGAGTGAGCGGTCCGCCGCGGCGGTGGTGGGGCCGTCGGAGTCCCGGGCCTCCCGGCTCGGGGCGGCAGCGGGTTGCTCGGCCCGTGGCGCGGGTGAGGAGCATCCTGCGGCGAGGAGGAGGGCGGTCACGGCGAAGGCGGGCAGGAGGGCATGCGTGTGCCCCGTGCGTCTGCGCAAGATCGGTCCTGAGGGTGGGGGGGTGGCATGGAGCACCGGCGGGCGACAGACACTGGGCCTTACTGGCCGGTAACTCGGTGACGGTTCATGAGCATGCCACGACCGCAGTCACCGGGCCTCCCCATTCCGGCCACATCCCAACGTGACCTGGACCACGGCTGGTTCAGGCCATCACGGCTGGCGACAACGGCGCGGGCAAGCGGCCACCGGACCCGAGCCGCGCCACCTCCGGTAGCCGCCGGCCACCCGCACAGCGTCGGCACGCCCGGCGAGGTCGCCGAGGCAGCCGCGTTTCTGCTCGGCCGGCAGTCCGGATTCCGCACCGGCGCGGACCTCCTGAGGGACGGCGGTGTGATCGAGGCGCTGCGCACGGGAGAGCTCTCGCTGACGCCCCCGGCGGAGAGCTGAGGGCAGGTGGGGGTGGGTGGTCGGAGGCTTGTCGACCGTCCCGCACGACACACCGATCCGGTCATCTCACAGACCCGTCCGACTGTCATCCCGGCTGATGCGGCCGGGGGAACCCCGTGCCCCGAGGGCGCCAGCGGTGGCCGGAAAGCAGCCGCCGTGGACAGACTCGGTGGCAGACCTGTGCTCGTCGTCGACGGCGGGGTACCCGCCCGCTCACGAGCTGTCCTGCTCCCCGGGAGACACGCACATGACCTTCAATCCGCTCGAGCAGCGGGGTATCCCGCTGGATCGGCAGCTGCGCAGCTGGCGTGAGCTGAACGTGCAGCCGATCGACCCCGACCACTGTGACCCGTACACCCGGTGCCGGATCATCACGATGAACGGGATCGAGGTGGAGGCGATCCTCTTCAGCCACCAGCTCGCCCGCAACACCGTCGACCCGGAGGTGAAGCGGCAGCTGGCCCGGACCCGCTACATCGAGGCGCAGCAGCAGAAGGTAGTGAACTGGCTGCTGCCGGGCGTGTCGTCGGTGCTGGAGACGACGATCGCCTACGAGCAGGTGGCCGTGGACCTGACGGCGTGGGTGGCGCGGATGGAGCCGGATCCCTATCTGAAGCAGGCGTACCAGTTCGGCGTGCTGGAGGACTTCGACCATCTGTACCGGTACGCGAACCTGTACGAGATGATCGAGCACCGCAAGGCGGAGTCGATCGTGGACAACCTCACCGAGGTGATGCCGGGGCGGCCGACGAGGTTCCACCACCGCGATCCGGTCGACAACGTCCGCGACCCGTACGACAAGGACGCCACGAATCCCCTGTCGAAGCTGCACGCGCTGACGATCATGTCGGCCGAGCAGCAGACGATGAACTTCTACATGAACACCGGCCCCACCTACATGGAGCCGATCGCCCGCCAGCTCTACCAGGAGATCGGGCTGATCGAGGAGGAGCACGTCACCCACTACGAGTCCCTCGTCGACCCGGGCGAGACGTGGTGGGAGCAGTTGGTCAACCACGAGTACAACGAGTGCTACCTGTACTACTCCTTCATGGAGCAGGAGAGCGACCCCAAGGTCAGGGCGATCTGGGAGCTGCACCTGAACATGGAGCTGGAGCACCTGCACACCGCCTGCGACCTGATGCGCCGGCACGACGGGCGTGAGCCGCAGGAGATCCTGGCGCCGGAGCTGCCCGACGTGCTCACCTTCGAGCCGAACAAGCAGTACCTGCGCGAACTTCTGGACACCCAGATGGACCTCACCACCCTCGGCGCCGGCTACGTCCGCGAGGCCCACGAGCGGTTCGAGCAGATGCAGGAGCAGATCCACGGCGGCGAGGAGCCGCCCAGCGAGCGGGTGATGGCCGAGCACGACGAGATGTTCGGCCGCGAGTACCGGGTCCAGACCGAGGGCGAGCACCCCGACCCCGCCCAGCGCGAGAAGTGAGGCCGCCGCCCATGTCCGAGCTGCACACCCCCCAGGCCGGTGCCGACGGGGCCAAGGACGCCGACGTCGTCGCCCTGCTCATGCGCCAGCACGGCGACATCCGCAACCTCTTCGACGAGGTCGAGCAGAACAAGGGCGAGGAACGCCGGGACGCCTTCCGCCGCCTCGTGCGGCTGCTCGCCGTCCACGAGACCGCCGAGGAGGAGGTCGTCCACCCCTTCGCCCGGCGCGCACTGCCGGGCGGCGAGCAGGTCGTCGAGGAGCGCCTCGCGGAAGAGCGGGCGGCCAAGGAGACGCTCGCGGCCCTGGACGACATGGACACCGACGACCCGGAGTTCCTGCCGCGGCTGCGGGCCTTGCGCACCGACGTGCAGGAACACGCCCGGGCGGAGGAGCGGTACGAGTTCACGCACATCCGCCGCAGCACCGACGCCCCCGGCCTCGCCGCCATGGCCTCGGCGGTGAAGGCCGCCGAGGCCATGGCCCCCACCCGTCCCCATCCCGGCGCCGAGTCCGGCGCGGCCAACGTGGCCCTCGGCCCCGTGGCCGCCCTCATGGACCGCACCAGGGACGCCGTCCGCAAGGCGATGGGCAAGGGCTGAATCTCCGGACATCCCGCCTGCGAGAGCATCATCCTGATTGCTTCTGCTCCCGTACAGTCGGTGGTGCCAGTCCTCCGTTACGTTTCGGGCGCCTCCACGCGAAGGCGAGACGGCAACTCCTCAGCCGGCACGGGGCCTGGAGCACGGCAGTGGCGCGAGGGATGGGGGAGTCGTCGGAAAAAGCTCATTACTCACGACAGGTCCGGACCCTCCTCCGGCTGGATCAGCAGTTCCGTGTACCGGGCCGATGTCTCCAGGTGCTCGCGGACCGAGGTGGCGACAAGTCGAATGACTTCATGCCGTTGCCCGGAGAGGAAAGTGGCGGCGAACTCCGCAGCAGCGGATTTCTCCGTGGAGTCCTCCTCAGCCTTGGAACGGATCTTGCCGAGCAAACGCCGTTCGGTGATGAGCTTGCGCAAGGGACCAGGCATCGGCCGGGACTTGGCGTACTTCATCGCTTCTTCCTTGCCGCGCACCGCGGCCACGACGACGACGACCACTGCGACGACGGCGGCCACCGCGGCTCCCACCGGGTTGAGCGACACCGCGACGGCCACCGCCCCGATGACACCCGCGACATAGGCGACCGCACCGACCGCGACGTTTCCGATGGTGTTCAGATTGTCCACGGCCACGTCGGAGTACGCGCCTACGGGCGAGGCGGTGCGCGGGACGAATGGCTTGGACAGGCTCAGAGCCCCGGGAGGGATGTTCCACCTGTGGCAGATCTCCGCCGTACGGGTGTCCACCAGAGCGCTGATCTCCTTGCTCCAGGCTTCGGCTTCGGCCTCGACGCGGCCGCGGAAGGCGGGCGAGGACAGGTACTCCTCCCGGGTGCGCGCCACTTCCGTCTCGATGTCCGTCACCAGCTCGAGCTCCCCATTGCGCCAGCGCAGGACGGCGGGAATGATGTGCCCTTCCACGAGGTTCTCGGTCATGACGGTACCGAGATTCCCGGCGAGTTCCGGAAGCTTTTCGTCGATGATGCTTTCGATGCGTCCGGAGGCTATGAAGTCCCCGATTTCCTTCCGGAAACCCTCCACACGTATCCGAGTCTGCCCCGCGATCACCAGTCCCTTGGCGATGGCGTACTCCGGCTCCGCGCCGATGACCACCTCGCTCTGGCTGAAGACCTCGCGGACGATGTGCTGCGCGAAGTGCATCCGCGAGGCACCGCCGGTCATCATGACCAGGTCGGGACAGTCGCCGCCGAGCGCGACCCGCACCTTCTCGAGGTCGTCGCGCAACGCCTGGCGCCACGATGCGCCGTTCAGCGGGGCCAGCGAAGCGTTCGTGATCTCGTCCAGCAAGTCGGACGTGAGCCAGATCTGGACACGAACGGACTCGCCGGCGGATGTCCTCACCTCCACCGTCGTCCCCTCAGCGGCGGCATCCGGATCGAGGGGGTCGGCAGCCACGAAGAAGCGCTCCTTGGTCTGCCTGCAGCGAAACTCCAGGACCGACCTGCTACTGGGCTCTTCCAGGGCCTCCAGCAACCGCTCCCGGTCGTCGTGGCCCTCGACCGTCCGCCGCATCAGCTCCCTGTCGATCAGGGAAGCGCCCAGCGCGGGGTTGCCCGTGTCCAGCGGGCGCGCGAACAGCCCTGTCACAACGGTGTAGTCCGCGGTCGATGACCCGAGGTCGATGACCACGGAACTGCCTTGTGCGACCGTCCCACCCACGAGTTGGCGCATCGGGTCGGGCAGGTCACGCGACTCGCGGCCGTACAGCAGGGCGGCCCGCGACTCGGCGAGCACCTCCACCTCGCCCGGACACAGGCCCGCCAGCAGTTCGCGGTATTCGTCCCGCTGGCGCGTGCTCCAGCCCGAGGGGACACCGAAGAGCCAACGGGTGCGCGCGTTCGCCGATATGGCGATCACATCGTGCGGTGCGTCGTCCGTCTCGGCCGCGCCGGTGAGCGCCTGGACGACATGGCGCACGAAGAGCTCAACCGCTCGCCGGGTTCGCCCGCCGTCTTCCAGGTCAGCGCTCTTGAAGGCGGAGTAGAACTCCAGTACCCGCCCCTTGCTCCGGGGGGAGAAACAGCCGCCACCGACCACGGTCCGGGTCGGGGGCTCCTGCGACGGGTTGCCGAGCAGGGCGACCGCGGTGGGGTAGGACCTCCCGCTGCCCGGGAGATCAGAAATGCGCGGCTCGTCCCGGGACTGGGACCACGCGGTGGCGATGGCTGTCTCACCGTGCCCCAGATCGAAGCCGATCAGCAGTACCTCGTCACCCGACGCCTGGCTGGTCATGAGGGGGTGTCACCTGCTTCGTCGCGAGTCTCGTTCTCCTGCGCGCCGGCCGGGAAGCAACGCACCTCGCCGCGCACGACAAGGCGCTGTGCGCCGTTCTCCGTGTCCACTGTGAATGCGGGGGTGAGTTCCTCGAACTGCAAGGAGGGGCCGTCGCCCGGGCCGTGGAAGGTGAAGAGACGGGCTTGTTCCTCTGAGGCGAGCCCCGCGTCGTACCGGACGATCCGGATCCGTTGTCGCCCGAGTGCGGTGCGCAGCTGATCGATCGCGGCCCAGGTCAGATCCACATTGTGCCGCTCGGCAGCGGCGACCAGGCTCTGGGCGAGCGTCATGAGCGAGGTGTCTTCGTGCCAGGGGCGGAAGCGCACCTCCGGGGGCTGGGGCGCTCGGCTGAAGGCCTTCTCGACGCTCTCGAGTGCGGTGCGTGCCGCTGCCAGCGCCCCGGCATGCAGTTGTTCGGCACGCCTGTCCTCAGCAGACAGGTCCCTGTGACCTGCGGCGGAGCTGCTCTTGGACAACTTCGGCAGGCCCATCTTGTCCACCAGACTTCGGCCGCGATCGGGTGGGGGCTTCCCGGCACTCCGCGTCGGCGCTTCCCGGAAGACGGTGGACGACACCTCGTCGAGGAGCTTCTCGATGGCGACGATGAGGACGCCCAGTACGTCCCCGAGCTGGTGCCGAGTCCGTTCGTCGGCTTGGATCTCCCCCATGGCTTGGGCCTGCAGCTCCCGCAATGCGCGGACGACAGCCGTCACCACCTCGTTCGGACCACGGCCTGCGAATGGTCGGCCGGAACGCGTGCACAGGTCGTCGAAGCGCTCGACCAGTTCCCCTTTGCCGATGACGGGAGGCAGCGGTGCCACCCGTCGCTCGGCCCCGTCCACGGGACGCGAACCGGCACGGCTGTCCCGGCCGGTGTCGTGTTCTGTCATGTTCCCCCCTCGGGCGTAAGGGCCCAGATCCGGACCCCGTTCTGCGCCCCTGCGACGAGCTGATGCCCGTCCGGCATGATGGCGATGGCTGATGGGTCTCCGGCCGTTGTCACGGCGGCACGGGGTCGCTGGTCATGGACGCTCCACACCTGCGCGCTCGTGTCGCTTCCCGCGGCGGCCACCAGGGCGCCGTCGGGTGAGAAGTCCACGGCGCGCATGCTGGGCTCGAGCGCGGAGGCGAACATCACGGACCAGGTGGAGGTGTCGTACACCTGCAGGAAGCCCTGGTCCGCGGCCTCCCCGCCGGCCACGGCCAGTGATCCGCCGTCCGGGCTGAACCGCACGGCCCGGACAGGTGCGGGGTGGGAGAAGGTGCGAGACAGCCGCTCGTCGTCGAGGCCCACGACGAGCGTCACTCCTGATGGCGGATCACCGTCGTCGCCACCGACCGCCAGCATCCGCCCGTTGGGATGCACGGACACCGCTGCCGCCCACGACAGAACCTCGGTGGAAGTGTGTACCCGGCCCGTAGCGACGTGGATCAGCCGCACCGATCCCTGACCGCAGGCGATCGCCAGATACTGACCTCCTGGCAGGAAGTCGAGTCCCTGCGCCGCTCCCCGGAGCCGCACGCTCCATGCGGTGACCGACGGTTGTTCCGGGTCCAGGAGCCGCACCGTCTGCTCCCGCGACGAGAGCCCGTAGGCCAGATGCGTACTGTCGGGAGTCCAGGCGAGTACGCGAACGCGTCCGCTCTCCGGGCGGCTGCAGATTTCCGTCGCGGAGTGTGCGTCGACGACCCGTATGATGCAGCGGTCCGCCGACTCCTGTTCCGCCACAGCCACTTTGCGCCCGTTCGGACTGCAGGCGAGCGCGGTGACATGCGCCGGCCAGGACGCGATCATGCGGGGATTGCGGCACACCTCGCGAGGTGTCGGCGGGCGCCGGGAGGTGAGGATCCAGTCGCCGGTGAAGAATTCCTGATCCTTGTCCAGGTGCAGCTGGACCACCCGTCCCGGCTCCCGGGAGGACAGGTCGTGCAATGTGCCGTTGTCCAGCCGGACCCGGGCCAGCACAGAGCCCGCGGGATAGGCGTCATCGGGCGCTACGAACCAGCGGCCGAGGACTGCCCTGCCGCCCGGCAACGTCCAGCGCAGGGGCCGTATCAGGTCGTGCGGAAGGTCCGACACGGTACACCTGGCCCGCATTCCGGCCGCCCACAGCGACGCGCCATCGACGACGGCGAGGACCGCATCAGCCGCCGGGTGCAGTGGCCTGCCAAGGGAGTTGGCGAGGTAGGGGGCGACCACGGGCATTCTGCTGCCGCCGCCGACCAGGAGCACGCCGGTGATGTCGTCCAGGGTGAGACCCGCCTTGTCGACCATGGCCAGGCAGCAGTCCACCGTTCCGCGCAGCAGAGGTGTGGCGATCTGCCGCAGCCGGTCCCGGTCGGCGGACATGTGTGGCAGCCCCAGGGAGACGTACGCACGAGCGTCCTCGAGCGCGGTCAGGCGGTGCTTGAGGGTGATGGCGGCTTGGGCCATCGCCTGCTCCAGGGCGTCACGTTCGTCGGCTCGGCCCGGATGCTGGGCAAGCCATGCCTCCGCCTCGGGACGGAAGTCCTGGACCAGCATCGCGTCCACTTCCCGGGCACCGTGGTCCTCGGCCAGTCCGCTTCGGCCCAGTACCTGGTGCTGCCCCGCGTCGTCCACGCGCACCAGTGCCGCGTCGAAGGTGCCGCCGCCGAGGTCGTAGACGAGCACGACGTCACCGCTGGACCAGTGGGTGCCCACTGCCCGGCAGTGGGCTGCGGCCACGGGCTCTTCCAGAATCTCCACATCGGTGAATCCGGCCACTCGGCCCGCGTCGAGCGTGGCGGCGCGCTGATGCTCATCGGCGGAGACCGGGACCGTGATCAGCAGTCGGCTCGGGTCGAAGCCGAGCTGCCGTGCGGCGGAGCGCAGCTCCCCGAGTACCGCCGCGGCCAGCTCCACCACGCCATGGGGCCGGCCGTCGAGCAGGACGGGAGAGTCGCTGCCCAGGCGGGGCTTGAACTCCGTGAGGTAGGCCCGTGGATTGTCGCCCTTGCGGTCCTCGGCCGCCGAGCCGACGAGCAACCGTCCACCATCATCGAAGACGCTGGTCGGCCACCAGTCCCGGCCCGTCGAGGGGTCCTTCACCAGGTGCCGTTCTCCTTCGGCCAGCAGGATCGACGACGAGGTGGTCGTGCCCAGGTCCACGACGAGCACGGCTTCTGCGGGCGGTCGCCCGGCGGACTCCAGGGGCGGGGTCACTCCTGCTCCTCCAACAAGGCCCGGGCCGCGCGCACCCGATGACACAGCTGCTCGTACCGACGCTCCATCACCTGGACCAGCGCTCGCCCACCCGGCTGACTGGCGACCGGAGAGGCGCGCCAGTGGCCCAGCCGCTCCAGCGCGGTCCGCTCCATCTGCGTCAGTACGGTGGCCGGGGGCAGCCCAAGACGTTCGGCGACGGATGCTCCACGTTCGCCCATCGCGATGCGCAGCTCCGCGGCCTCCGCCTCGGACAGCGCGATCTCACCTCTGTACCAACGTCTCAGCAAGCGCAGCTCGGCGAAGGCGAGTTCGTCCCGCTCCAGATCGGTGACCTGTCGCAGGGCGTTCCGGACCGCGGCGCGGGTTCGGGGGTCGCCACCGGAGACGTCCGGTCCATCAACGTCCAGGGCGTGGACCGAATCGAGGATGCGACCCAGTTTGATCAGGTCGCGCCTGCGGCCGAAATGCCGAACGAGTGCTTCGCGCAGCGATCCCATGCCGCTGCGCCGGTCGAGCTCGGCCCTCAGCTCGTCGGGAGTGTCGACGCCTTCCCGGATGAGCGCGGTGGCCAGGGCGATCCCGTACTGGCTGAACCGCCCCACGAGCGGTGCCCGCCGTTCAGGGGACAGTGGCAGGTCGTCGTAGGGGCGGGTGGCGAAGGCGCGGTGCACACGGAGTCGTTTCTCCAACAGCGCGGGGTCGGTGCGGGCCAGTGAGACGAGATCGGTGAACTCCTCGTCGCCCATGGCGAAGGCCGCTGCGGCGACCTTGCTGCACACCGGGTGGACGTCGTGGAACAGACGGGACATCTCGGGATCGGCGATGATCCGTTCGGCGGTTCGCCGAGTGGCTGCGAGTGGATCGCCGACTGGACGGCCGGCCTCTCCCGGCCAGGCGAGTTCGGCTTTGGTGAGCACCCCGACGCAGGTGACCGGTGACACAGCGAAGCCGTTGCCGCGTAAGCGGGCCAACAGGTCCGCGTCACTGCGGGACACACCTGCGTTGAGGACGGCCAGTACCGCGTCGGCACGGGTGAGCTGGTCTGCGGTCACGGCACTGACGGCTTCGGTGGTGAGCCCGAGAGCCGTGAGGGCCGCCTGTGCGTCCGCCTCGAACTGCGAGCCGAACCCCGGCGTGTCGACCAGGTCGAACGATCGCAGACAGGGGAAGGGGCCACGGACCTCCACCCAGGCGATGCCCTCTGGGACACGCGCTTCTGGCATGCGGGCAGTGAACCGTGCCAGTGACGCAAGACCGTGGTGCTCAGGGGACCGGCCGTCATGGAAGTGCACCGTGACAGCCGGTTCGTTCGCATGGCGAAGCACGCTCACGGTGAAGGTGACCGGGGTGAGTCCGGTCGCCATCGGCTCTCCGCCGACCAGGGCATTGACCAGCGTCGACTTTCCCGAACTGACGACCCCCGCAACCGCCACGCGCATGGGCGTGCCCAGTGCGTGCCTGCCCTGTTCCAGCACGTGGCGCACGCGATGGGTGTCGGGGCCCGGCGGCAGGCGTTTCAGGGCCAGATCCAGCGCGCTCTCGGCCCGCTGCCGAAGAGGCGACTCGGCCGGCTGGGCTCCCGGGACGGCTGACGGCTCCTCCCCGACGGAGTCCAAGCTCATGAGGCGCCCTGCCCCGGGGTGTCTGCGGCCGACGCCAGCTCGTTGATGCGCACCAGCAAGGCCCGCAACATGGTGCGGCGCTGCTCGGCCGCGGCGCGCTCGGCCGCACTGTCCCGGCCGACGGCTGCTCGTGCGGCTGCGATCCGCTCAGCCGTGGCGGCGCATGCCGAGCGGTGCTCCTCGATGAGATGACGCAAGTCCTCCGTCACTTGGCGCGCGTGTGCCTCGACGACCTCGGACAGGGCCGTGTGAAGGAACTGCCTTTGTTGAGGTTCCCAGGACTCGAAAGCCTGGTCGAGGGCGTTGACCCGCTCGCCACGGGCTCCCTCGCGGAGCCATTGCAACTGCCGGGTGAAGGAGAGCGTGGCGCCCACCACTCCGCCGATCACCCGTCCCACCAGCGCCGCAGGCGATGCGGAGGGCCCTTCATCCGCCTTCACGACACGGACTGGGCCCCGTCCGGCTGACCGGGCAGGGAGCGATCTGCGCAGGGCCACCTCCCAGGCCATCTCGCCGAGCCGGCCACCTGCTTCCGCACCTCGCCGGGCTCCTTCAGCCGCTGTCTCCAGGGCCTGGACCAGCTCGTCGAGGGCGGGCGAGGAGCGTTCGGGCCGCCGACTCCGTAGGGCGGACGCGGCTGTGGGAAGCGCGGGCGCGGCCAGCTCCGCCGGCGTGGCATCCCGCAGCCGCACACCCGTGCGCTCGACGAACGTCTCGTGAACTTCGGCCGCCCGCTTCCGCGCGAGCTCACTGAGCTCACCGGTCAGCAGGGCCAGTTCCTGGGCGACATGATCGAGGAGAAGTTGCGGATCGCCGAGCAGCTCCTGCCGGTCGCGGTAGGCGAGGCGGATCTTCCGCCACATCTCGGCCAGGTCGGCGTCGATCCGCTGCTTCAGTTCGACGGTGACAGCGGCCATCGCCTCGGCGAGTTGGTCCGGCCACACGGCGGCGCCGCCGGCCAGGGCCGCCGCCTCCTTCGCCTTGGCCTCCGCGGCCGTGGCGAGCCTCTGGTGCGCGGCGCGGTCGTCGGTGTCCATGACGGCCAGGGCCGCTTCCACCGGGGCCAGTAACGACGCTGTCACCTGCTCCAGTTCACTGAGAGCCGCCTCCTGGAGCAGTCGGCTCCTGGATCGCGCCAGCGCCGGCCAGAGCTCCTCCTCCAGCCGCCCGAAGTTGCTGAGCTCGAAATCATCCGGGTCACCCTCCGCCAGATGGTGCAGGCGCAGGTGGGTGGAGACCGGCACGACAGTCGGTCGCTCGCGGTCCAGTCCGGGCACGGCCCCCAGTCGTGTCCGCACATCCCGTACGGCGGTTTCCGCATCGGACGACTGATCACACTTCGTGACGACGAAGAGCAGCCGCTCCGGGTGGGTGGCGGCGTCCACGGCACGCGCGACCACATCGATGAACGCCAACTCCGATGCGAGCAGAGGCTGGAGCGCGTCCGTCACATACAGCACGGCATCGGCCATCGGCAGCACGCCCAGGGCCGCGGTGCTGTGGCCTCGGTGCACTCCCCCGACGCCGGGAGTGTCGACGACCATCAGCCCGTTGTCGAGCCTGGAGTTCGGCAGTTCGATGGACACCGCGGACACGCGGCCCGCGTCCGACGCGCCGTATCCGTCCGTCACCGCTGATTCGCAAAGATAGGAGCGGAGCTCGTTCCGGCTGATGCGCCGCTCCTCGGCAGGGTGCTCCCCGCGTGCGGCCAGGCTGACGGTGATGACCTCCTCAGGGCCCCAGCGAAGGGTCGTGACGGCCCGCGTGGACGTGTAGGAGTCGACCGGAAGCAGTCCCGGCTCCTCCAGCAGGGCGTTGAGCAGGGAGGACTTCCCGCGGCTGAACTCACCCAGGACCACGAGCGCCACCTGGTTCTCGTGCAGCCTGCGCTCCGCCTCGTGCAGACGCTCCACGCTGACCTGGGGCTCAGCGCTCAGGGCCGCCCATGCGACCTCCGGAAAGAGCGCCACGATCTTCCGCTTGCGCTCGTCATAGCTCCCCACCGGTACTACTCCCCCTTGGCTTCACAGGTCGGCTGTGCGGCGGCCGCTTGGCCGCTTCAGCGGTCGATATCTACCTGCCAGGCGGAATATACGGCCATTCCAAGAGATGGCCAATAATAGGCCAGAGCATGACGTATTGTGACATGGCTGATCTGACGGACGGTGGGATCACTGCCTTGGCCGACGCGAGGACCTGTCCACATGCAGTACGCCTCGTCCATGACTGTCAGGTCTCCTCCGGGAGGCGGGTCTGGCGGGCCATTCCAGCCATTGCAGTCCCGAACAGGCGCGCTGCGCTCCTTGATCCAAGTGGCGGCCGGGCAGCCGACGAGGCCTGGCTGCCCGGGTCCGGCCGGTCTGGCTGGGTCTGTTGCCGTCTGGGTACCCGCGGTCGGTCCATGGCATGGCTCCTGGGCTGGGCATTCAGGACCTCTGCATCCTCACGCCGCCGTACCCCGCCGATCGCCGTATGTGGAGTACGGCCGACCCGGTGTTGTGGGTGCGGTCCGCGATCCACTGTGACCGGCGGCTGTTGCCGCTGCCGGGCGGGCCGTGAGGCGGTCAGGCTGCTGTCCCCGGCGCTTCGTGCTCGGGTGCGGACGCGCGCCGTGACGTCCTTCTTGGTGATGTCCAGTCGTTGAACGATCCGCCCGCGCTCGCGGGTCATCTGAGTGCGGGCCCGGGGAACCGGGGAGCGCCATCGTGAGCACGGGGCCGGAGGTCCTGTTCCACCTTGGCCCTCCCGGAACGGCGAGGCCCCGTCGGAGACGTCCGTCTTGCGACCGGGCAGGTTCTTGCCCTGCCTCGGCCTGGCCGCGTTCGGCGCGGTGAGAACAAGGACACCCGAATTCGGCTGACCGCCCGGCGCGGCCCGCTCAAGGCCCTGGTCGCCGTCGAGCACTCGATCATCACCGCGAACTGGCACATGCTCCCCGGCAACGCCCCCTACCGCGCCGCGGGGAACGCGACCCGCAGACTTTCGCGGACCTGGCCAAACGCAACCTCCGCAACAAGAATTCGAACTCACCCGACACGCCCCCTGTCCGCACCGATCTTGGGGGGCGTGGAATACCAGAAGGACCCTCGCCTACAGGAGGAGCCATCTCTCCTCCACGCCCGCATCGGCACCGTTCCACTGTCGGCTCACCGCTGATCTTCGCGGACCGTGGCGGCCCTTCCGGCGTACAGCCGAGGGCGGTGGGTTGTCACTGGAGCACTCTCTGAAGCGCGGGGCGGGCGTCTTCCGGGACCGCCTACCCTTAAGGCATGACCAGCAGCAGCGACCGGAGCCCGGCAGTGGACGTTCAAGGATCCAAGAGTTACGAAATCCGCACCTACGGGTGCCAGATGAACGTCCACGACTCCGAGCGATTGGCCGGGCTGCTCGAAGATGCCGGGTACGTGCGCGCGCCCGAGGGCTCGGACGGGGACGCCGACGTGGTCGTCTTCAACACCTGCGCGGTGCGTGAGAACGCCGACAACCGGCTGTACGGCAACCTGGGCCGGCTCGCGCCGAAGAAGGCCAAGCACCCCGGGATGCAGATCGCGGTCGGCGGCTGTCTGGCGCAGAAGGACCGCGACACCATCGTGAAGAAGGCGCCCTGGGTGGACGTCGTCTTCGGCACGCACAACATCGGCAAGCTGCCGGTTCTGCTGGAACGCGCGCGCGTGCAGGAAGAGGCGCAGGTCGAGATCGCCGAGTCCCTGGAGGCCTTCCCCTCCACGCTGCCGACCCGGCGCGAGAGCGCGTACGCGGCCTGGGTGTCGATCTCCGTCGGCTGCAACAACACCTGCACCTTCTGTATCGTCCCGGCCCTGCGCGGCAAGGAGAAGGACCGCCGCCCCGGCGACATCCTCGCCGAGGTCGAAGCGCTCGTCGCCGAAGGCGTCAGTGAAATCACGCTGCTCGGGCAGAACGTCAACGCGTACGGCTCCGACATCGGCGACCGCGAGGCGTTCAGCAAGCTGCTGCGGGCCTGCGGGAAGATCGAGGGCCTGGAGCGCGTGCGCTTCACCTCGCCGCACCCGCGCGACTTCACCGACGACGTCATCGCCGCCATGGCCGAGACGCCGAACGTCATGCCGCAGCTGCACATGCCGTTGCAGTCCGGCTCGGACACGGTCCTGAAGGCGATGCGCCGCTCCTACCGGCAGGAGCGCTACCTGGGGATCATCGAGAAGGTCCGCGCCGCCATCCCGCACGCGGCGATCACCACCGACATCATCGTGGGCTTCCCCGGGGAGACCGAGGAGGACTTCGAACAGACCCTCCACGTCGTCCGGGAGGCCCGGTTCGCGCAGGCCTTCACCTTCCAGTACTCCAAGCGGCCCGGCACCCCGGCCGCGACCATGGACAACCAGATCACCAAGGAGGTCGTCCAGGCGCGCTACGAGCGTCTCGTCGCTCTCCAGGAGGAGATCTCCTGGGCGGAGAACAAGAAGCAGGTCGGCCGCACCCTGGAACTGATGGTCGCCGAGGGCGAGGGCCGCAAGGACGGCGCCACCCACCGCCTCTCCGGCCGCGCCCCCGACAACCGCCTGGTCCACTTCACCAAGCCCGAGCAGGAGGTGCGCCCCGGCGACGTGGTCACGGTCGAGGTGACGTACGCCGCCCCGCACCACCTCCTCGCAGAGGGTCCCGTCCTCGCCGTGCGCCCCACGCGCGCGGGCGACGCCTGGGAGAAGCGCAACGCCGCGGAGGCCGCCAAGCCGGCCGGGGTGATGCTCGGCCTGCCGAAGATCGGCGTGCCGGCACCGCTGCCGGTCGTGACGAGCGGCTGCGGCTGCGACTGAGGCCCCCGGTCGGCGTTACCCTGCCGATCATGCTTGTCGCCGCCGCAGTCTGCCCCTGCCCGCCGCTGCTCGTGCCCGAGGTCGCCGCGGACGCCGCTCACGAGCTGGACGCCGCGCGTGCCGCGTGCGCGGACGCCCTCGGCATGCTCGCCGCCGCCCGCCCCGACCGGCTGGTGGTCGTCGGGCCCGCCGAGCAGAGCGGGCGCGGACCGCACCCGCAGGGCACCCCGGGCTCCTTCCGGGGTTTCGGCGTGGACCTCGACGTCCGGCTCGGCCCCGGTGAGGGGACGGTGTCCGACCGCACGCTGCCCCCGTCGCTCGCCGTCGGCGCGTGGTTGCTGGAGCGGGCGGGCTGGGCGGACGCCCCCGTCGAAGGACTCGGGGTGGGGGAACCCCTCGCCCCGGAGCGGTGTGTCGAGGTGGGCAGGGAGATCGGCGCGCGCACCCCGCGGCCGGCCCTGCTGGTGATGGGGGACGCCAGCGCCTGCCGTACGGTGAAGGCGCCGGGCTACCTCGACGAGCGCGCGGCGCCCTTCGACGCCGAGGTCGCGCGTGCACTCGGGGCGGCGGACGTGCCGGCCCTGAAGATGCTGGACCCCGAGCTGGCGTACGAGCTCAAGGCCTCCGGCCGCGCCCCCTGGCAGGTCCTGGCGGGCGCCGCCGAGAACGCCGACCTCACGGGCACGCTGCTGTACGAGGACGCGCCGTACGGCGTGGGGTACGTGGTCGCGGCCTGGTCCCGGAGGGCCCCGGAGACGGCGTGAACGGCGGACGGCCGGGAGCCGTCCCGCTCCGCGGCCGTCCGCCGATCGGTGGGCCGCCGCCGTTCAGGAAGTCGGTGGCGGCGGCACGTCCGGCGGCGGGCCCGCCGCCGTGTCGCCCGCCTCGGTACCGCCGCCCTTGTGCGCGAGCCGGTCCATGGCGTCCTTGGCCTTCCCCGTGCCGGTCTGGATCTTGTCGCTGTACTTGCCCTTGGTCCGCTCGTCGACGATCTTCGCGACCTTGTCGATGCCGTGCTGGATCTTGTCGATCCTGTCCCCGTGCTGCTGCGCGAGGTGCGACACCTTCTCCGTGGCCGGGGCGAGCTTGGCCTTCAGATTGTCCAGGAGACCCATTGATCCCACCTCCCTGACGGGCGGTTACGTGCGGGCGCCGTCACCGGCCTCGTTGTCGGCGGCCTCCTCGGCGGACTGCTGCTTGGGGATCTCGGTGGCCTCGGCGGCACCGGCCTGGCCCGCCTCCGCGGCGTCGGAAGGGGCGTCCTCCGTCCGCGCCGCCGGCTCCGCGGCCCCGTCCTCCACCGCGGGTCCCTTCGCCTCCGCCGCTTCCTCCGCCTCGGATCCGCCCGGCTCCGTGCCGGTCCGCGCCTCGGCGGCCGACGCCTCCTCCGTCGCTTTCGACCTCCGCAGAAGTCGCGCAAAAACACCCATATCCGCTCCATACGTTACTCGTGCGGGGGAAATCCCGCGTAGCCCGGTGCGCCCGTTTGCGCCACCCGGCTCGCCGCCTCCTGAAGCAGGCGGCAGGTACCTCGCAACGGGCAACGACCCCGGACCCGGACCGTCACGTAACTCGTTCGAGGCGCGGCCGGGAGGTTTGCGAGACTGGTGCGGTGAGCAGCGCACCCCCCGCCCCCCGCGTCATCGCCGTCGTCGGACCCACCGCGGCCGGAAAGTCCGATCTGGGCGTATTCCTGGCCCGGCAGCTCGGCGGCGAGGTCGTCAACGCCGACTCCATGCAGCTCTACCGAGGGATGGACATCGGCACCGCCAAGCTGACGCCCGAGGAGCGCGGCGGCGTCCCGCACCATCTGCTGGACATCTGGGACGTGACCGTCACCGCCTCCGTCGCCGAGTACCAGAGGCTGGCCCGCGCCCGGATCGACGCACTCCTCGCCGAGGGACGCTGGCCGGTCCTGGTCGGCGGCTCCGGCCTGTACGTGCGCGGAGCGGTCGACAACCTGGAGTTCCCCGGCACCGACCCCGAGGTCCGGGCCCGCCTGGAGGACGAGCTGGCGCTGCGCGGCTCCGGCGCCCTGCACGCGCGCCTGGCCGCGGCCGACCCCGAGGCCGCGCGCGCGATCCTGCCCAGCAACGGCCGCCGTATCGTCCGGGCCCTTGAGGTGATCGAGATCACCGGCCAGCCCTTCACCGCCAACCTCCCCGGACACGACTCCGTCTACGACACCATCCAGATCGGCGTCGACGTGGCCCGCCCCGAGCTCGACGAGCGCATCGCGCGCCGGGTCGACCGGATGTGGGAGGCGGGGCTCGTGGCGGAGGTGCGCGCACTTCAGGCGCAGGGCCTGCGCGAGGGGCGTACGGCGTCGCGCGCGCTCGGCTACCAGCAGGTGCTCGCCGCGCTCGCCGGGGAGTGCAGCGAGGAGGAAGCCCGGGCCGAGACCGTACGCGCCACCAAACGCTTCGCGCGCCGCCAGGATTCATGGTTCAGGCGCGACCCGCGGGTGCACTGGTTGAGTGGGGCCGCGACGGACCGTGCGGAACTTCCGGAGCTGGCTCTGGCGTTGGTCGAACGACCGGTCACAGCCTGATCACGTCATGGCATCGGGATGCGCCGCCGGCCATCCCGGCCTCCGGCATCGTGCCATCATCGAGCTTCGATCGACCAAGTTGAGTCCTAGTTGGGAGGGCGCGTGGCGATGGAGGCCGGCCCTCGCGACACCGCACGAAGCACCGAGCACGTCACCATCGACGGCGAACCGGAACAGGGCGAGGACCGACTCAGCCCCGACGGACCGGACGAGACGCCGGGCGGCGTGACCGCCGACGGCCCCGAGCCCGAGGAGATGTTCGCGGGCGGCCCGGAGGTCGAGGTCGAACTGCGCCCGCAGCGCCGGCTGCGCATCTGGCAGCTCGCGCCCATCGTGGCCCTGGCCGCGGTCGGCTCCCTGATGTTCGCCTTCCCGCTGGCCTTCGACTTCGGCGACAGCGGCGCCGTCATCGCCATGCTGGGCCTGCTGATCTGCTCCTGCGCCGCGGGCTGGGGCATGACGGCCGCCCGCCGCGTCGGCTACACCTGGCCGGGGCTGCCGGCCCGGGGCTCCGGCCGCCGGCCCGACTGGCGGGTCGTGCTCGGATACGTGCTGCTGGTGGCCGTGGTGGTGGTTCTCGCCGTGTGGCGGGTGGCTCGGCTGCGCTAGGGCCTGTCCTGCGGATCATGGCGCAGGAACCGACGTTGCCCGATCAGCGCTGGTGAGCGGGGCCTGGTGCGTCCAGCTGCAAGGCGGAGGAGGGAGTCGGCGACCGACGACAACGCCGGTGGGGGCACCGCCCGCTCGAGCGAAGCAGAGAACGGGGGAGGGCGTGCCAAGCCCCGCGTCTGCGGCATGATCCGCCGGACAGGCCCTTGCCACTGTGGCCGTCGGGATGTCGTAGGCAGCCCGTAGGATCGAGGAATGAGCACGCGGATCGCCTTCCTCAAGGGTCACGGCACCGAGAACGACTTCGTGATCGTCCCGGACCCCGAGAACGCCCTCGACCTGACCCCCGCCGCCGTGGCCGCCCTGTGCGATCGCCGGGCCGGCATCGGGGGCGACGGCGTGCTGCACGTCGTGCGGTCCGCCGCCCATGCGGAGGCCAGGGGCATGGCGGCCGAGGCGGAGTGGTTCATGGACTACCGCAACGGTGACGGCTCGATCGCGGAGATGTGCGGCAACGGAGTGCGCGTGTTCGCGCGCTACCTGCAGTACGCCGGGCATGTGACGGAGGGGGACATCGCGGTCGCCACGCGCGGAGGCGTGAAGAACGTCCACATCGCCAAGGACGGAGACGTCACCGTCGGCATGGGCAGCGCGCGCCTGCCCCAAGGGGACGTCACGGTGAGCGTCGGTGAGCGCAGCTGGCCCGCGCGCAACGTGAACATGGGCAACCCGCACGCGGTCGCCTTCGTCGACGACCTCGCGCACGCCGGCGACCTGCTGGCCCCGCCGCCCTTCAGCCCGGCCACCGCCTACCCGGACGGGGTGAACGTCGAGTTCGTGGTCGACCGCGGCCCCCGCCACGTCGCGATGCGCGTGCACGAGCGCGGCTCCGGCGAGACCCGTTCCTGCGGCACGGGCGCGTGCGCCGTCGCCGTCGCGGCCGCGCGCCGGGACGGCGCAGACCCGGCGGTCACCGGCACCCCGGCGACGTACACCGTCGACGTGCCCGGCGGGCGACTGCTGATCACCGAACGGCCGGACGGTGAGATCGAGATGACCGGTCCCGCCGTGATCGTCGCCGAGGGTGAGATCGACGCCGAGTGGCTGGAAATGGCGGTCCGCTGACCACGCGAACCCTGGTCCCGACCGGCCCGGACGCCCGAATCCGCAGCTCCCGGCGTCTCGGGTGGTGCGAAACCATGGCCGGTCACGAAACACGTGGCGCAAAACCGTAAACCTCTCCGGCATCGCTCGAATGGGTGATCCGTTTCACGCTCGGCGAGAGGCGGTCAGTCGGGCGTGATGGGCTCGGTAGCATCAAGCACCGGCACGGACGGGGGAACGTCGCCATCCCTGAGCCGTGTACGCCCTGGGGGCCCGTCCGCCGGTCCACGAGCCGGAGGTGCCCATGAGTGCGGAGGCCACGAACCCCGCGACCCCAGGCCCTGTAGTCCCTACAGCGCCCCGCAGGAAGGCCCGCCCCCGGATCGACCTGCGCCGACTCGGCCGTGCCGCGCTGCTCGGCCCCGCCGCCCGAGGCAAACTGCCCGACGCGATCGGCCACGTCGCCGAGGCACACCGCGCCCACTACCCCGACGCCGACCTCGAACCGCTGCGCCGCGCCTACGTCCTGGCCGAGTCCTCGCACCGCGGCCAGATGCGCAAGAGCGGCGAGCCCTACATCACGCATCCGCTCGCCGTGACCCTGATCCTTGCCGAACTCGGAGCCGAGACCACGACGCTGACGGCCTCACTGCTGCACGACACCGTCGAGGACACCGACGTGACGCTGGATCAGGTCCGGGAACAGTTCGGTGAGGAGGTCCGTTACCTCGTCGACGGGGTCACGAAGCTGGAAAAGGTCGACTACGGAGCTGCCGCCGAGCCCGAGACCTTCCGCAAGATGCTGGTCGCCACCGGCAACGACGTCCGCGTGATGTCGATCAAACTCGCCGACCGGCTCCACAACATGCGCACACTCGGCGTGATGCGCCCCGAGAAACAGGCCCGCATCGCCAAGGTGACCAGGGACGTCCTGATCCCGCTCGCCGAACGCCTCGGCGTGCAGGCCCTCAAGACCGAGATGGAGGACCTCGTCTTCGCGATCCTCCACCCCGAGGAGTACGCACACACGCGCGAGCTGATCGCCGCCAACGCGGCCCGTCCCGACGACCCGCTCGCGGAGGTCGCCGACGAGGCCCGCGCAGTCCTGCGTGAAGCGGGTATCCCGGCCGAAGTCCTCATCCGCCCCCGGCACTTCGTCTCCGTCCACCGCGTCGCCCGCAAGCGCGGGCAGCTGCGCGGCGCCGACTTCGGCCGCCTGCTGGTGCTGGTCAACGAGGACGCGGACTGCTACGGCGTCCTGGGGGAGCTGCACACCTGCATGACGCCCGTCGTCTCGGAGTTCAAGGACTTCATCGCCGTACCCAAGTTCAACCTGTACCAGTCGCTGCACACCGCCGTCGCCCTCCCCCGGGCTCGAACCGACTCGCCCGGGGGAACCCCCATGGCCGGGCAGGTCGTCGAAGTCCTCATCCGCACCCACCAGATGCACAAGGTCGCCGAGGCCGGGGTCATCGCGCTCGGCAACCCGTACGCGCCTCCTTCGGAGGAGCAGACCGCGAGTGACGGCGAGCGCGCCGACCCCACCCGCCCCGGGTGGCTCTCCCGCCTCCTCGACTGGCAGCAGGCGGCACCCGACCCCGACACCTTCTGGTCCACCCTGCGCGAGGACCTCGCCCAGGACCGCGAGATCACCGTCTTCCGGCCCGACGGCGGCACGCTGGGCCTGCCCGAGGGCGCCACCTGCGTGGACGCCGCGTACGCGCAGTACGGCGAGGACGCGCACGCCTGCATCGGCGCCCGCGTCAACGGCCGCCTGGCGACCCTGAGCACCGTCCTCAGGGACGGCGACACCGTCCAGCTCCTCATGGGCCAGGACCCCGCCTCCGAGCCCTCCCGGGAGTGGCTGGAGCACGCCCACACCCCGGCCGCCCGCATCGCCATCCAGCGGTGGCTGGCCGCCCACCCGGAGGCCGGCGACACGGCCGCGGGGGAGGCCGGGGAGGACGGCTGGAGCGGTGCCGAGGCGGGCAGCCGGGGCGGAGCGGGCGAGGTGGACCGTCCGGCGGGTCCGCCACCGTCCCCCGGCGCCGCCGACGGCACCACCGGCCACTCCGGGGCGGTGGCCGACGGGGACTCGCGCTCCGGGCCCGGACCCGTCACCGACGCCCCTTCCGCCCGGCCCGGAGCGGCCGACGTGGTCGTCGACCGGCCGGGGGCTACCGTTCGGCTCGCCGGGTGCTGTACGCCCGTACCGCCCGACGAGGTCACCGGCTTCGCCGTGCGGGGTGGGGTGGTGACGGTGCACCGCGTGGAGTGCGCGGGGGTGGCGCGCATGAAGAGCGTGGGGCGCGCGGAGGTCGGCGTGCGCTGGGGTGACACAGCCGGGTGCCGGGTCACGCTGCTCGCTGAATCGTTCGGCCGCCCCCATCTGCTCGCCGACCTCACCGAGGCGATCGCCCTGGAAGGCGCCGAGATCGTCTCCGCGACCGTCGCGCCGCCGACCCAGCAGCGCGTCCGCCACACCTACACCCTCCAGCTCCCGGACGCCGCCCACCTCCCGGCCCTCATGCGGGCGATGCGGAACGTGCCGGGCGTGTACGACGTGAGCCGGACGCAGCACCAGGGGCCCGACTCCTGAGCGACGCGCCCGCGGCGAACCGGCCGAGCCGGGCGACCCCGTTCGGGTGGGGCGGTCGCGCGTCGGCGCAGGAGGGCGGACCCGTGCGGGTAGCGGTGGTGCATGCTGCTCACGTCCCGTATGCCGGATCGGCGACCCGGCGCCCGCCCCCACGCCCCCCGCCGGAGGAAGGCCGCCGCCCCCCTCGCCTCCGCCGTCTCCGTGTGTCTCCTCGCCGCGAGTGCCCCGGCCGTCCCGCTGGGCGTCGGCGACCGGCTCTTCCCGTACCTGGGCAACCCCGGATACGACGTGGCGTCGTACGACCTCTCCTTCACCTATCCCGGCCGCAACGACAAGCCCCTCCAGGCCGTCACCACGATCGACGCCTGGACCACCGCCCCGCTGGAGCGGCTCAACCTCGACTTCGCGCACGGCACGGTCGACTCCGTCGAGGTCGACGGCACGCCCGCCACCTTCGCCGACGCGGGCGACGACCTGGTGGTCACACCGCGGACACCTCTGCCCGAGGACAGCTGGACGCGGATCACCGTGCGGCACACCAGCGACCCGAGGCCCGCCGAGGGCCGGGACGTCGGCTGGGTACGGACCGCCGACGGGCTCGTCATGGCCAACCAGGCCGACGCCGCGCACCTGGTGTTCCCGTGCAACGACCACCCCTTTGACAAGGCCATGTTCACCATCCGGGTCACCGCGCCCAAGGGCTACACGGCCGTCGCCAACGGCCTGCCGGCCGGCGTGGACCGGGCCGGCGACTCGACCACCTGGACGTACCGGACCCAGCACCCCATGGCCACCGAGCTCGCACAGGTGTCCATCGGCCGCTCGGCGGTCGTGCACCGCACCGGACCGCACGACCTGCCGGTGCGCGATGTGGTCCCCGCCGCGGACCGCAAGGCGCTCGAACCCTGGCTCGCGAAGACCCCCGATCAGATCGCCTGGCTGGAGAGGAAGGTCGGGCCCTACCCCTTCGAGACGTACGGCCTGCTCATGGCCCGGGCCGCCACCGGCTTCGAACTCGAGACGCAGACCCTCTCCCTCTTCGAGAAGGGGCTGTTCACCGAGCCCGCCCGCCCCGGGTGGAACAAGGAGTCGATCATGGTGCACGAGCTGTCCCACCAGTGGTTCGGTGACAGCGTCAGTCCGCGCACCTGGTCCGACGTGTGGCTCAGCGAGGGGCACGCCACCTGGTACGAGGCCCTGTACACCGAGGAGAAGGCGCACAAGCCCATGGTCGACCGCATGAAGGCCGCCTACCGCGCCTCCGACCGCTGGCGGGCGTCCGACGGCCCGCCCGCGCTGCCCGAGCCGCCCGAGTCCGGCGACAAGATCGGCATCTTCCGGCCCAACGTCTACGACGGCGCCGCGCTGGTCCTCTACGCCCTGCGCCAGGAGATCGGCCGCCCCGCCTTCGAACGCCTGGAGCGGACGTGGGTACGCCGGCACCGCGACGACACGGCGACCACGGCCGACTTCACCGACCTCGCTTCGCACATCGCCGGCCGCGACCTGACCGCCTTCTTCCAGGCCTGGCTGTACGGGGAGAAGACACCGCCGATGCCGGGCCACCCGGCCTGGAAGTCGGCCCCGCCGCAGCGGGTGGCGAAGAAGCAGGGTGGGCCGGTGAAGGCGGAGGCTGGGGCACGTCGGGCGGACGCTCGGCGAGCGGCCAGGGGGGTCGGTGCCGCCCCGCAGCGCTGAGCCCGGACGGCCCGGCCCGCTGCCCCCGGGTACCGGGGAATAAGGCGGTGACGAGACGGGGCGTGCCGTGCGACCATCTTCGGGTCGGCGCGGCAGGGGCCACGGGAATCTCTCGGGGTACTCGTGCGTTGTGGAAGGTGACGGACCCTTCCGAGGGCCCCTGCGGCCGCGGAGACCCGCCACCGCTCCGTCGCCGCCAACCGGATTCCTCATCGACGTAAGGATCAAATGACCTCCTCTTCTTCCCCTTCCCAGGACACCAAGCGCCTCGCGCCCGCCTACCCCGAAGGTCTTCGGGCCGATGCCCTGATGGAAGAGGACGTCGCCTGGAGCCTCGAGATCGACGGAGAGCGGGACGGCGACCAGTTCGACCGCTCCGAGCGCGCGGCCCTGCGCCGCGTCGTGGGTCTCTCCACCGAGCTCGAGGACGTCACCGAGGTCGAGTACCGCCAGCTCCGCCTGGAGCGCGTCGTGCTCGTCGGCGTGTGGACCTCGGGCACCGTGCAGGACGCGGAGAACTCCCTCGCGGAGCTCGCCGCCCTCGCGGAGACCGCGGGCGCGCTGGTGCTCGACGGCGTCATCCAGCGCCGCGACAAGCCCGACGCGGCCACCTACATCGGCTCCGGCAAGGCCGAGGAGCTGCGCGACGTCGTCATCGAATCGGGCGCCGACACCGTCATCTGCGACGGTGAGCTGAGCCCGGGCCAGCTGATCCACCTCGAGGACGTCGTCAAGGTCAAGGTCATCGACCGTACGGCCCTGATCCTGGACATCTTCGCCCAGCACGCGAAGTCCCGAGAGGGCAAGGCGCAGGTCGCGCTCGCCCAGATGCAGTACATGCTGCCGCGGCTGCGCGGCTGGGGTCAGTCCCTGTCCCGCCAGATGGGCGGCGGCAAGGGCGGCGGCCTCGCCACCCGTGGTCCCGGTGAGACCAAGATCGAGACGGACCGGCGCCGGATCCGCGAGAAGATGGCGAAGATGCGCCGGGAGATCGCGGAGATGAAGACGGGCCGCGAGATCAAGCGCCAGGAGCGCCGCCGCAACAAGGTGCCCTCCGTCGCCATCGCGGGCTACACCAACGCCGGCAAGTCCTCCCTGCTCAACCGCCTCACGGGCGCGGGCGTACTGGTCGAGAACGCCCTGTTCGCGACCCTCGATCCGACCGTGCGCCGGGCCGAGACCCCGAGCGGCCGCGTGTACACCCTGGCCGACACGGTCGGCTTTGTACGGCATCTGCCGCACCACCTGGTCGAGGCGTTCCGCTCCACCATGGAGGAGGTCGGCGACTCCGACCTGATCCTGCACGTCGTGGACGGTTCGCACCCGAATCCGGAGGAGCAGCTGGCCGCCGTGCGCGAGGTGATCCGGGACGTCGGCGCCACCGACGTGCCCGAGATCGTGGTGATCAACAAGGCGGACGCGGCCGACCCGCTGACGCTCCAGCGGCTGATGCGGATAGAGAAGCGCTCCATCGCCGTCTCGGCCCGCACCGGCCGGGGCATCACCGAGCTGCTGGCGCTCATCGACAACGAGCTGCCCAGGCCGTCCGTCGAGATCGAGGCGCTGGTGCCGTACACGCACGGCAAGCTGGTCGCCCGTGCCCACACCGAGGGCGAGGTGATCTCCGAGGAGCACACCGCGGAGGGCACGCTGCTCAAGGTGCGGGTGCACGAGGAACTGGCGGCGGATCTCGCGCCGTACGTGCCCACTCCGGCGCTCTGACACGCTACAGAGCGAAGGGCCCGCCCCCGCAGCAAGCGGGAGCGGGCCTTCGCGCTGTCTTCTCAGCCGCCTACTGACCGGCGAACTTCTTGCTGACCGAGTCGTACACGCCCTTGGCCACGTCGCCGAACCGCGGACCCGCCAGCCAGCCCGCGGACACCGGGCCGATGGAGGTGTTGGAAACCAGCGCCGGCTTGCCGTCGGAGCCCGTCTCCACCCAGCCGCCGCCGGACGAACCACCCGTCATCGTGCACCCGATGCGGTACATCGTCGGATCCGACTTCTGGATCGACAGCCGTCCCGGCTTGTCCTGGCACTGGTACAGCAGCTGGCCGTCGTACGGCGCCGCGGCCGGGTAGCCGGTCGCCGTCATGCTCTGCACCTTCGGCACCGCCGGGGCCTCGAAGTCCACCGGAAGCGCCGAACCGACCGTCTCCTCCAGCGACTTCCCGCCGTTGCCCTGCTCAGGCGTGACGTGGATGACGGAGAAGTCGTACGACGCACCGTTCCCGCCCGTCTCACCGCCCTGATCGATCCACTCCTGGGAGGTCTGCGCCGCGTCGGCCCACCAGACGCCGTACGGGGCGACCTCGGCCTTGGTGGCGTTCTGCAGCTGATCGGCCGTCTTGCCCGCGTTGTTGTACGACGGGACGAAGGCTATGTTGCGGTACCAGCCGCCGCTCTTGCCGGCGTGCACGCAGTGGCCCGCCGTCCAGATGAGGTTGGACTTGCCGGGGTGCGCCGGATCCTCCACCACCGTCGCCGAGCAGACCATCGTGCCCTCGGGGGAGTCGAAGAACACCTTGCCGGCCGTGGCCGCGTTGGTGTGGTACGGCGGCCGCACCGCCTGCGCCTTGACCGGTGCCGGGGTCGGGTCCGTCACGCCCTGGTCACCGGAGATGTCGTTGTCGTCGACACCCTTGTCCGGGTCGTCGGCGTCCCGCATGCGGTCCGGGTCCCACAGGCCCTTGATGATCGGGTTGATGAAGTCGTTGGCCTCGCGCAGCCAGTCGTCCCTGTCCCAGTTCTTCCAGGCGCCGTTCTTCCACTTGTCGATGTCGATCCCGTGCTCTTTGAGCTTGTTCTTGATGTCGTCCGGGACCTTGATCTTTCCGTCACCGGTGTCACCGCTGGTCGCGGAGGCGGTGGGCGTGCCGTCGGCGTTGTCGTCACCGTTGCAGGCGGTGGCGGTCAGCGCCAGCGCCGAGGCGAGGGCGACGGCCGCCAGCACAGGGGAGGTTCTGCGGGGTGTGCTCCTCCTTCGGTGAACGGTGAACGACGGCCGTATGGATCGCATGCTCTTGACTCCCCCTGTTGAAAAGGAACTCGGCGCTGTGTCTGTGGGATCCGCGGGAACTCATGGGGAGTTCACGCCGGTCTCACGGACGTCTGGGAACGACATCACACACTATGCGCTCGCTGTGGGGGACTTCCGACGGAACGGCAACGGTTTCGCTACGAGCTGTCTGACCTGCCCGTTCACCTGGAGAGCTACCGACCGTGCTCTTCAGGTCCTGGCTATGCGCAGGTCGGCTACGGACCAGCCGGCCGCCGCCACGGCCGCGAAGGCTCCGGCGACGAGGAACGGATGGGCGATGAGCGCGTCGGAGACGTGGTTGAGCGGGTTGTCGGGAAGCAGGGTCGTGCGTTCGGCGAGCCATGCCGCGGCCGGCACGATGCCGATACGACGTGGTCGGCGGGGATGCCGAGTTCCCGTTCGATCCGGTCGCGGAGCGGGGTGATGTCGCCCGACTCGATCAGCTCCAGGGACACCAGGGCGGTTTCGGTCTCTGCGTCGCCGAGGCAGAGGGCGCGGAGGAAGAGAGGGTCGTGCACACCGGAGAAGTCACCGGGCATGGTGTGCAGGTGCGGGGCGGGAGTCAGGACACGGCGGAGGGACGGGGCTCGCCGCTCTTCCCGGTCGGCTTCGGGCGCACCGGTACCGATCGTGTCGTGCCCGTCGGCGTCCAGGAGGCCGGCGCCTCCAGCGCCGGAACCAGCTTCGGCAAGGTCCTCGACGGGTACGTCCTGCCGACCATCTGCACCGCCGCCATGACGTCCGGAGCCGAGGCCGACGTGCCGGTCTGCACCGGCAACGACAAGGACGAGAACGGCGCTTCCGCGGCCCTGTCCATGACGGTGGCCCAGTTCCAGGCGTACGCCGCCGCGGAGTCCGCGACCGCGCCGCGGAGTTCCTCGCCCTGTACCCCGCCACCTCCGATGCCGAGGCGGCGGCCCAGTACGACAACTATGCCCGCGACGAGGAACGCGTCTCGACCTTCCTGCGGGCACGCAGTTCAAGAAGACGGCCGGGAACCGAAGCCCGGTCCACAGCTACTTCCGGACCCATGTCCCGCCCGGCGCGGACCCCAGCAATCCGATCACGCCCGCGCGGGACGCCGCCACCGTCGGTGCCTCCTACGGCGCCGACCTGTACTACCTCTTCGGCAGCCGCTACGGAACAAACCGGCCGTGGACGGCGAAGGACCACGAGATCGCCGACACCACCTGCCAGTACGTGGCCAACTTCGCCGCCACCGGCAATCCGCACAGCACCGCCGCGCACGGCCGCGACGCCCTGCCGCACCGGCCGGCACTGCGGACCGGCAAGCCGCTTTCCATGGAACTCGGCGACGCATTCGGCCCCGTTCCCGCCGCTGACGACGACGCCAAGCCGGGGTCCCCGAGGAACTTATTGGGAGTCGCAGACCAAGGCGTACTGATCCCCGGCCCTGACAGGCTCTGCCGCAGTGCGGCGCACGGCAACGGTGTCCGTCACGGCAATGATCTTGAAGTGACCCGTAACCGGTCGGCCGGTCCGCGGTTGGTAGCGGTGGGGGGCCTGCTGCCTGTGCCCGGTCCCCGTGAGGGAGCACATCACCTCTGGACAGCGGGAGGACAAGGCCGTGGCCGTGGCGGAATCGGTGTCCGGGGGAGTGCGCGGAGCACACGAGGGGATCCTGAGGCGTCAGTCGGCGCGCGAGTCGGCGGCGCGCACCTACGCACGCGCCCTCCCCATCGTGCCGGTCCGGGCGCGCGGGCTGACCATCGAGGGCGCCGACGGCCGCCGTTACCTCGACTGCCTCTCCGGCGCGGGAACTCTCGCCCTCGGCCACAACCACCCGGTCGTACTGGAGGCGATCCGCAAAGTCCTGGACTCAGGCGCCCCCTTGTCCGTCCTCGACCTGGCGACCCCGGTCAAGGACGCCTTCATCACCGAGCTGTTCCGCACCCTGCCCCCCGGCCTCGCCGACCGGGCCCGCGTGCAGTTCTGCGGACCGGCCGGCACGGACGCCGTGGAGGCCGCGTTCAAGCTCGTGCGCGCCGCGACCGGGCGCGCCGGCATCTTGGCCTTCACCGGCGCCTACCACGGCATGACCACCGGCGCCCTGGCCGCGTCCGGCGGTGCCTGCGATGTACGGGTCGCCCGCCTTCCCTATCCGCAGGACTACCGCTGCCCGTTCGGCGTCGGCGGCCCGCGCGGCGCCGAACTCGCCGCCCGCTGGACCGAGTCCGTCCTGGACGACCCCAAGTCGGGCGTGCCGCTGCCCGCCGGGATGATCCTCGAACCCGTCCAGGGCGAGGGCGGCGTGATTCCCGCCCCGGACGACTGGATGCGGCGCATGCGGCAGATCACGGCCGCCCGGGCCATCCCGCTGATCGCCGACGAGGTCCAGACGGGAGTCGGACGGACCGGCGCCTTCTGGGCCGTGGAGCACAGCGGTGTCACGCCGGATGTGATGGTCCTGTCCAAGGCCATCGGCGGCAGCCTCCCGCTGGCCGTCGTCGTCTACCGCGACGACCTCGACGTGTGGGAGCCCGGCGCCCACGCCGGCACCTTCCGCGGCAACCAGCTCGCCATGGCCGCGGGCACGGCCACCCTCGCCCACGTCCGCGAGAACGGCCTCACCGAACGCGCGGCCGTGCTCGGCTCCCGCATGTTCTCCCAACTGACCGACCTGACTCGGGAGTTCGCCTGCGTCGGCGACGTGCGCGGCCGGGGGCTGATGATCGGCGTCGAGGTGGTGGATCCGCAGGGGGACGGAGAAGCGGAAACGGAGAGGCAGGGCGACGCCCTTCTCTCCCCGGGACCTGTTCCCGGCCCGGGAAACGACCCCGCACCGCCGACCGCCGGAGCGCAGACTCCGCGCACTCCACTCCCCGCCGCTCCGGAACTCGCCGCCGCCGTCCAGCGGGAGTGCCTCCGCCGTGGCCTGATCGTCGAACTCGGCGGCCGCCACGCCAGCGTCGTACGACTCCTCCCGCCCCTGACGATCAGCGACGAGCAGGCCGCTGCCGTGCTCGACCGTCTGGCCGACGCGGTCGCGGCGGTGGAGCGTCTCTCCCAGGCAGGCGGAGCCAAGAAGCCCAGCGGCTGAGACATACCCGGCCCGCACCGCGTCGTCGAGCTCTCCCTCCCTGAACGAACCTTCCAAGGACAAGCCTTGAACGCCATCCCAGCACCAGACGGCCGTGCCCGCGTCCCGCACCTCCACACCCACCGCGTCCCTTCCTCACCCGTACCGGCCACCGAGTCCATGCCCCGGCAGAAACCGCGGTCCCCGGAAGCCGAACCGACGGGCGGCGCCGCCGCCGACCCCCTGGAACACCCCGACCCGCACACCGCCGCGCAGGCCGCCGCCGTGGAGAACCTGCTCCGCTGCTGGGTACGGGAGAGGAACCTCGCCGCACCCGAGGCCGGCGCCCTCCGCATCCCGCTGCCCACCAGCGGCACGGCCCTGATCACGCCGGTCCGCCACTGGTCCTCGACCGGCTGGCACCGCTTCGGACTTCCCCGGCTCGCCGACGCCCCCGAGGACGCCTCACCGCTCGACGCGGTGACGCTCGCGGCCCTGCTCAGCAGGGAGACGCACGGGCGGACCGACCGCACCGGCACGGCCCCCGGTGCCGCCTGCGGCGACGGAGGTGACCTCGTCGCCCGCGTGGCCGACTCCGTGCGCCGTACCGCCACATTCATCAGCGACCGGCGCGCACGCCCCGCTGACGGACCCGACCGCTTCCTCGCCGCCGAACAGGCACTCCTGCTCGGCCACCCCTTCCACCCGACCCCGAAGAGCCGCGAGGGCCTGACCGACTCCGAAGCCCGCCTGTACTCACCCGAACTGCTCGGCTCTTTCCCCCTGCACTGGATCGCCGTCGCCCCCTGCCTGCTCGCGACCGAATCGGCCTGGACCGAACGCGGCCGTCCGGTACCGGCCGGCCGGCTCACGGCACGCCTCGCCGGCCCCGGGCTGTCCCTGCCCGATGGATACACCGCCCTGCCCCTGCACCCCTGGCAGCGGCGCGAGCTCGGGCACCGCGACACGACCGCGGCCCTCCTCGATGCCGGGCTGCTCAGGGAACTCGGCACCCACGGCTCCCCGTGGCACCCCACCTCCTCCGTACGGACCGTCTACCGGTCCGGCGCCCCCGCCATGCTCAAGCTGTCCCTCGGCCTGCGGATCACCAACTCCCGCCGGGAGAACCTCCGCAAGGAACTCCACCGCGGCGTCGAGGTGCACCGCCTGCTGCGCGGCGGCCTGGTCCAGCAGTGGCAGGCCGCGCACCCGGGCTTCGACATCGTCCGCGACCCGGCCTGGCTGGCCGTCGACGACCTGGACGGCCGGCCCGTGCCCGGACTCGACGTGGTGATCCGGCACAACCCGTTCACCCCGACCGACGACGTCTCCTGCGTGGCCGGACTCGTCTCACCCCGGCCCCACGCCGAGCCGGCCACCGGCGCCGCCCGCCCGCCCGCCGGAATGCCGCCCCTGCGCTCCCGGCTGGCCGTGATCGTCACGCGGCTCGCCGAACGAACGGGCCGACCCCGTGGTGCCGTCGCCACCGAGTGGTTCCTGCGCTACCTGGAAACGGTCGTGCGTCCGGTCCTGTGGCTGGACAGCGAGGCCGGCATCGCCCTGGAGGCACACCAGCAGAACACGTTGCTCCTGCTCGACGGCGACGGCTGGCCCGCGGGCGGCCGCTACCGCGACAACCAGGGCTACTACTTCCGCGAGTCCCGGCGTGCCGGACTCGACGCGCGCCTGCCCGGCATCGGCGTGCACAGCGACACCTTCGTCTCCGACGAGGTCACGGACGAGCGCTTCGCGTACTACCTCGCCATCAACAACGTGCTCGGGCTCATCGGGGCCTTCGGATCCCAGCACCTGGCCGACGAACACCTGCTGCTCGCCGCCTTCCGCCGGTTCCTCGGCGATGTTGCCTCAGGCCCCGCCGCACTGCGGACCTGCCTGCCCGCCCTCCTGCTCGACTCGCCCGTGCTGCGCTGCAAGGCCAACCTGCTGACCCGGCTGCACGGCCTCGACGAACTGGTCGGCCCGGTCGACACCCAGTCCGTCTACGTCACCATCGCCAACCCCCTTCACACCTGACCCGACAGCACGACAGCACCGGCTTCATCCCCATCTGAGGAACATGACCCACCTCGTCTCCTGAGAGGAGCGCGCCGTGCCTCCGACCGACGCGAGCGCCGACGCAGGCCCCGTCTCCGCCCCCGCGGACTGCCCCGACACCGGCGGGGACGGCGAGGACACACTGGACCTGCGGCTGCCCGACGAACTCGTCGCCCTCTTCGCCGAGGAGGCCACGGACGCCGAGGACACCACGGAGGCCGCACCGGGCGCCGGGCACGCACCGGGCGGTGGACAAGCGAGAGGCGCGCTGACCCCGGCCGCCGACGACCTCCTCGACGGCGTCGGCGACTGGGGCCCGACCGCCACACCCGTGGGCGCGTTCCAGCTGACGCCGGTCCGTGTCGAGCGGGACCTGCCGCTCATCAGCCGCTGGATGAACGACCCCGCCGTCTCCGCGTTCTGGGACCTGGCCGGCTCCCCGGCGCGGACCGAGGACCACCTGCGCGCTCAACTCGACGGCGACGGACGCAGCGTCCCGTGCGTCGGCATGCTGGACGGCGCCCCGATGAGCTACTGGGAGGTGTACCGGGCCGACCTCGACCCGCTGGCCCGCCATTACCCGGCCCGCCCGCACGACACCGGCCTCCACCTCCTCATCGGCGGGGTCGCCGCCCGTGGGCGGGGACTGGGCTCGGCCCTGCTCAGAGCGGTCGCCGACCTGGTCCTGGACCACCGCCCGGCCTGCGTTCGCGTCGTCGCGGAACCCGACCTTCGCAACACCCCCTCCGTGGCCGCTTTCCTGACTGCAGGCTTCCGGTTCGGCGCCGAGGTCGACCTGCCCGCCAAGCGGGCTGCCCTCATGATCCGAGACCGGTCACTGCGTCATCTGTTGTAGCGCTGCGTAACGACTTCGTCACAGATGGAACGAAGCTCGAGCCACTCCGGTTCCCAGCCGGCCGCAGGAATGGGAAAATCTTTGATCCAGCCGCGTGACCCGGTGATACCACCCCTCGTCCCGCACTTGATCGCCCGTTTGTCAGTGCCGGGCCGTAGGGTTGACGCGCTATGACAGAGCCCTCACTCCCCGAACTCCTGCACGCCGCCGTCACAGCAGTCGGTGGTACGGAGCGCCCCGGCCAGGTCACCATGGCCGAAGCGGTCGCCGAGGCGATCGATGACGGATCCCATCTGCTGGTCCAGGCCGGCACCGGTACCGGCAAGTCGCTGGGGTACCTCGTGCCCGCGCTCGCGCACGGGGAGCGCGTCGTCGTGGCGACGGCCACCCTGGCCCTGCAGCGTCAGCTCGTGGAGCGCGACCTGCCGCGCACGGTCGAGGCGCTGCATCCGCTGCTGCGCCGCCGCCCGGAGTTCGCCATGCTCAAGGGCCGGTCGAACTACCTGTGCCTGCACCGGCTGCACGAGGGCATGCCGCAGGACGAGGAGGAAGGTCTCTTCGACCAGTTCGAGGCCGCCGCCCCCACCAGCAAGCTGGGCCAGGACCTGCTGCGGATGCGTGACTGGGCGGACGAGACCGAGACCGGCGACCGCGACGACCTCACGCCCGGCGTCTCCGACCGTGCCTGGTCGCAGGTGTCCGTGTCCTCCCGGGAGTGCCTGGGCGCCTCGAAGTGCGCGTACGGTGCCGAGTGCTTCGCCGAGATGGCCCGCGAGCGCGCCAAGCTCGCCGAGGTCGTCGTCACCAACCACGCCCTGCTCGCCATCGACGCGATCGAGGGCGCGCCGGTGCTTCCGCAGCACGAGGTGCTGATCGTGGACGAGGCGCACGAGCTGGTCTCCCGCGTCACCGGTGTCGCCACCGGCGAGCTCACGCCCGGCCAGGTCAACCGCGCGGTCCGCCGCGCCGCGAAGCTGGTCAACGAGAAGGCCGCCGACCAGCTCCAGACCGCCGCCGAGGGCTTCGAGCGGCTGATGGAGCTGGCCCTGCCGGGCCGCCTGGAGGAGATCCCGGAGGACCTCGGCTACGCCCTGATGGCCCTGCGGGACGCGGCTCGCACCGTCATCTCGGCGATCGGCGCGACCCGTGACAAGTCGGTCCAGGACGAGGACGCGGTCCGCAAGCAGGCTCTGGCCTCCGTGGAGACCGTCCACGACGTGGCGGAGCGGATCGTGAACGGCTCCGAGTGGGACGTCGTCTGGTACGAGCGGCACGACCGCTTCGGCGCCTCCCTGCGCGTCGCCCCCATGTCCGTGTCCGGTCTGCTTCGGGAGAAGCTCTTCTCGGACCGCTCCGTCGTCCTCACCTCGGCGACGCTCAAGCTGGGCGGCGACTTCAACGGCGTCGGTGCCTCCCTGGGGCTCGCCCCCGAGGGCACGGAGGGCGACGACATCCCGCAGTGGAAGGGCATCGACGTCGGCTCGCCCTTCGACTACCGCAAGCAGGGCATCCTGTACGTCGCCAAGCATCTGGCCCGTCCCGCGCGCGACGGCGACCGCGCCGACATGCTCGACGAGCTGACCGAGCTCATCCAGGCGGCCGGCGGCCGCACGCTCGGCCTGTTCTCCTCGATGCGGGCCGCCCAGCTCGCCGCCGAGGAGCTGCGCTCCCGGATCCCGGAGTTCCCGATCCTGCTCCAGGGGGAGGAGACCCTCGGCGAACTGATCAAGAACTTCGCGGCGGACCCCGCGACCTGCCTGTTCGGCACGCTGTCGCTGTGGCAGGGCGTCGACGTACCCGGCCCCAGCTGTCAGCTGGTCGTCATGGACAAGATCCCGTTCCCGCGCCCCGACGACCCGTTGATGAGCGCCCGCCAGAAGGCCGTGGAGGATGCCGGCGGCAACGGCTTCATGGCGGTCGCCGCCACCCACGCCGCGCTCCTCATGGCCCAGGGCGCCGGCCGTCTCGTACGGGCGTCGGGGGACCGGGGCGTGGTGGCCGTACTGGACCAGCGGCTGGCCACCGCACGGTACGGCGGCTATCTCAAGGCGTCACTGCCCGACTTCTGGTACACCACGGATCGCAACCAGGTCCGCAAGTCGCTCGCGGCGATCGACGCGGCGGCGAAGCAGGCGGAAGCGATGTGAGTCGGGGGGGGGGGGCGGCCCCCCCCCCCCCCCCCCCCCCCCCGGCCCGCCCGGCCCCCCCCCCCCCGGGGCCCCAAACACCCCACGCCCCCCCCCCGCCCCCGGGGGTGCCGGGGCCCGGGCA
>NZ_JBITDA010000018.1:80914-176850 GCF_044453765.1 Streptomyces sp. NPDC051636
TATCTTAACACCCGCCCCCCAACCCGGGCCCCAACGGCGCGGGGGCCGCGGCCCGGGGGCGACCTGGCGGCCGGGGGGTGGGGGGGGGGGGGCGGCGCCCCCCCCCCCCCCCCCCCCCCGACTCACGTCGCTTCAGGCGACCCCCAGGTGCGGGCCCCATACAGCGCAGGGCCCCGGAACCGGCGCAGGGGTTCCGGGGCCCGGTCATTGGACGAGCCCTCCGGCCGTCCGCCGCAGCCGTCAGACGCGCCGCAGCACCGCGACGACCTTGCCCAGGATGGTCGCGTCGTCGCCGGGAATCGGCTCGTAGGCCGAGTTGTGGGGGAGGAGCCATACGTGGCCGTCCTCCCGCTTGAAGCGCTTGACGGTGGCCTCACCGTCGAGCATGGCGGCCACGATGTCGCCGTTCTCGGCGACCGGCTGGCGGCGGACGGTGACCCAGTCGCCGTCGCAGATCGCGGCCTCGATCATGGAGTCGCCGACGACCTTGAGGACGAAGAGCTCGCCGTCACCGACCAGCTGCCGGGGGAGCGGGAAGACGTCCTCCACCGACTCCTCGGCGAGGATCGGGCCACCGGCGGCGATGCGGCCGACCAGCGGGACGTACGACGCGGCCGGCTTGCCCGCGGTGTCGGTGGGCTGCACCGTCACCGCCTGGTCGGAGCCGCGCACTTCGTACGCGCGCGGTCGGTGCGGGTCGCGGCGCAGGAAGCCCTTGCGCTCCAGGGCCATCAGCTGGTGCGCTACGGAGGACGTGCTGGAGAGCCCGACGGCCTGGCCGATCTCCCGCATCGACGGCGGGTACCCCCGCCGCTGTACCGAGTCCCTGATGACCTCGATTACCCGGCGCTGCCGGTCGGTGAGTCCGGAGCTGTCCGCCCGGATGCCTGGAGGTCGGCCCGGCAGGGAACGCTTGTGTCCCTCGGGATTCGTGGCTTCGTTCATCGCGTGCACCGGCTCGAGTCGGCCCTGGGAGCGGTCCTGGGCGGTGATGGCGGCACTGTCTGCGGTGGTGGTCACGTCGGCCCCTCTCGATGGTCTCCCTGCTGCCCAACGGTAGTTGCTTTCGAAAGGTTGCGCCAAACACACGTTCGAGTGAAAAACTGCGATTCGCCTGGCGTGATCATGTGTCTGGGTGTATGGCTAACGTGCCACCTGGCGGACAAAAGGGCTCATTGTTGTACTCTTCGCCGCCGGGATGATGACCTTGTGGGTTGCGTCCCAGTCTGCCATCCGGAATCCCGTCAACCGGGTACCCGGGCCCCTTCTGCGCCGGAGTCCTACGGGGCCTCCGTGCGGCGCCCACGCTATCCCCGTATCCACCCCCGCGATACTTCTGCGACACGCGTGCGTGTTGATGTATGAGCCAATCCCTACATCTAGTGGTTGTATGGCTACAGCTGCCCACAAGTTGTGGTCCCCGGGGTCAGTGGTGCTTCTGTGATCCCCTATGCTTGTGGCTGCTCCGAGGGGCCCGAGAGTTCTCCTGGGGCTGTTCAGTCTGCTGTGAGGAGGGTTGAAGATCATGCACTGCCCCTTCTGCAGGCATCCCGACAGCCGCGTGGTCGACAGTCGTACGACCGACGACGGCACGTCGATCCGCAGGCGCCGCCAGTGTCCTGACTGCTCCCGTCGTTTCACGACCGTGGAGACGTGCTCGCTCATGGTGGTCAAGCGGTCCGGAGTCACCGAGCCTTTCAGCCGTACGAAGGTCATCAACGGCGTGCGCAAGGCATGCCAGGGACGGCCTGTCACCGAGGACGCACTCGCCCTGCTCGGCCAGCGGGTCGAGGAGGCGGTGCGGGCCACCGGAAGCGCCGAGCTGACCACCCATGACGTGGGGCTGGCCATACTCGGCCCGTTGCAGGAGCTCGACCTCGTCGCCTATCTGCGCTTCGCCTCCGTCTACCGGGCGTTCGACTCGCTCGAGGACTTCGAGGCCGCCATCGCGGAACTCAGGGAAGCGACGCGAGGCACCGCCGCGGCCGATGGCGACGCGGGAGCGGGGAGCAAGGAAGACGACCGCGGGCCCGGAGGGACGTCCCACGTCCCCGTGCCCGCCCACGCCGCCGACTGACCGGCGGGCCCGGAACCGGGCTTCAGACACCGGTTCCGGCAGGGACGGCGGCGACCGAAGACCTGTTGCGGGCGGCAGCGTGAGGGTGCCCGCGACACAAGACAGAACACCGTGCCACGGGAACATCGGGGCACTTCAGGGCGTTTTCGCCCGTACCAGGGAGGCGGCATGACAGAGACGGCGAGCGGTCCGGCACGAGGTTCCCGATCCAAGGGCGCCAAGGCCACCAAGGGACTGCGCATCGAGCGCATCCACACCACCCCCGGCGTGCACCCGTACGACGAGGTGAGCTGGGAGCGCCGTGACGTCGTCATGACCAACTGGCGCGACGGCTCGGTCAATTTCGAGCAGCGTGGCGTCGAGTTCCCGGACTTCTGGTCCGTGAACGCGGTCAACATCGTCACCAGCAAGTACTTCCGTGGTGCCGTCGGCACCCCGCAGCGCGAGACCAGCCTCAAGCAGCTGATCGACCGCATCGTGAAGACGTACCGGAAGGCCGGCGAGGACTACAAGTACTTCGCGTCGCCCGCCGACGCCGAGATCTTCGAGCACGAGCTGGCGTACGCCCTCCTGCACCAGATCTTCAGCTTCAACAGCCCCGTCTGGTTCAACGTGGGCACCCCGCAGCCCCAGCAGGTGTCCGCCTGCTTCATCCTGTCCGTCGACGACTCCATGGAGTCGATCCTCGACTGGTACAAGGAAGAGGGCATGATCTTCAAGGGCGGCTCCGGTGCCGGCCTGAACCTCTCCCGCATCCGCTCCTCCAAGGAGCTGCTGTCCTCCGGCGGCAACGCCTCCGGCCCCGTCTCCTTCATGCGCGGCGCCGACGCCTCCGCCGGAACGATCAAGTCCGGTGGCGCTACCCGCCGCGCCGCCAAGATGGTCATCCTGGATGTCGACCACCCCGACATCGAGGACTTCATCGAGACCAAGGTCAAGGAGGAGGAGAAGATCCGAGCCCTGCGTGACGCGGGCTTCGACATGGACCTCGGCGGCGAGGACATCACCTCCGTCCAGTACCAGAACGCCAACAACTCGGTCCGCGTGAACGACGAGTTCATGAAGGCGGTCGAGGCCGGCGGCACGTTCGGCCTGCGCGCGCGGATGACCGGCGAGGTCATCGAGGAGGTCGACGCCAAGTCCCTCTTCCGCAAGATGGCCGAGGCGGCCTGGGCCTGCGCCGACCCGGGCATCCAGTACGACGACACCATCAACCACTGGCACACCTGCCCGGAGTCCGGCCGCATCAACGGCTCGAACCCCTGCAGCGAGTACATGCACCTGGACAACACGTCCTGCAACCTCGCCTCGCTGAACCTGATGAAGTTCCTCAAGGACGACGGCAAGGGCCACCAGTCCTTCGAGGCCGAGCGCTTCGCCAAGGTCGTCGAGCTCGTCATCACCGCGATGGACATCTCCATCTGCTTCGCGGACTTCCCGACCCAGAAGATCGGCGAGAACACGCGCGCGTTCCGCCAGCTCGGCATCGGCTACGCCAACCTCGGCGCCCTGCTGATGGCGACCGGTCACGCCTACGACTCCGACGGCGGCCGGGCGCTGGCCGGTGCGGTCACCTCCCTCATGACCGGTACCGCGTACAGGCGCTCCGCCGAGCTCGCCGCGGTCGTCGGCGCGTACGACGGCTACGCCCGCAACGCCGACGCCCACAAGCGCGTCATGAAGCAGCACGCCGACGCCAACGCCGTGGCCGTCCGCATGGACGACCTGGACACCCCGGTCTGGGCCGCCGCCACGGAGGCCTGGCAGGACGTCCTGCGCCTCGGTGAGCAGAACGGTTTCCGTAACTCCCAGGCGTCCGTCATCGCCCCGACCGGCACCATCGGTCTGGCGATGTCCTGCGACACCACCGGCCTCGAGCCCGACCTCGCCCTGGTCAAGTTCAAGAAGCTGGTCGGCGGCGGCTCGATGCAGATCGTCAACGGCACCGTCCCGCAGGCCCTGCGCCGCCTGGGCTACCAGGAGGAGCAGATCGAGGCGATCGTCGCCCACATCGCCGATCACGGCAACGTGATCAACGCCCCGGGTCTCAAGCCCGAGCACTACGAGGTGTTCGACTGTGCCATGGGCGAGCGCGCCATCTCCCCGATGGGCCATGTCCGCATGATGGCCGCGATCCAGCCGTGGATCTCCGGCGCCCTGTCCAAGACGGTCAACATGCCGGAGTCGGCGACCGTCGAGGAGGTCGAGGAGATCTACTTCGAGGCCTGGAAGATGGGCATCAAGGCCCTCGCCATCTACCGTGACAACTGCAAGGTCGGCCAGCCGCTCTCCGCGAAGACCAAGGAGAAGGAGAAGGCCGAGGTCACGGAGAAGGCCGAGGCCACCATCCGTGAGGCGGTCGAGAAGGTCGTCGAGTACCGCCCGGTCCGCAAGCGCCTCCCGAAGGGCCGTCCCGGCATCACCACCTCCTTCACCGTCGGTGGCGCCGAGGGCTACATGACCGCCAACTCCTACCCGGACGACGGTCTCGGCGAGGTCTTCCTGAAGATGTCCAAGCAGGGCTCGACCCTCGCGGGCATGATGGACGCCTTCTCCATCGCGGTCTCCGTCGGCCTGCAGTACGGCGTGCCCCTGGAGACGTACGTCTCGAAGTTCACCAACATGCGCTTCGAGCCGGCCGGCATGACGGACGACCCGGACGTGCGGATGGCCCAGTCGATCGTCGACTACATCTTCCGCCGCCTGGCGCTGGACTTCCTGCCCTTCGAGACGCGCTCCGCGCTCGGCATCCACTCCGCCGAGGAGCGCCAGCGTCACCTCGAGACGGGTTCCTACGAGCCCACCGAGGAGGAGGTCGACGTCGAGGGCCTGGCCCAGTCGGCGCCCCGCCCAACCGACCTGAAGGCCGTCGCCACCCCGAAGGCCGAGTCCGAGGCGGCCAAGCCCGCCCCGAAGCAGGCCCACACCAGCGCCGAACTGGTGGAGATGCAGCTGGGTATCCAGGCGGACGCCCCGCTGTGCTTCTCCTGCGGCACGAAGATGCAGCGGGCCGGCTCCTGCTACATCTGCGAGGGCTGCGGCTCGACCAGCGGCTGCAGCTGATGACGGGAAGTTCCTGAAGCAAGGGGCGCCGGCCATGGGCCGGCGCCCCTTACCGTTGTCGTCAGGGCTGGTGCATCCTGCCCATGGACCTGGTGAAGGTCGCGGGGTCGTCCTCGAAGCCGCGGACGCCGGGGTGGAAGTTCCAGCCGCCGGACTCGTCGCGCACGAACTCCGCGACCGCCGCCGCCGTCGCCCCGAGCACCGAACCGAAGTCGTCCTCGGCCAGGACGTCGTAGCCCTCCCGGATGCGCACGGCCGGGTTCAGGACGCCGACGAAGGTCCGCTGCGCGGGGCGCTGCTGGATGACCACACCGACCACCACGCGCGTGTACCGGCTGTCGAGCCGGTCGAGTTCGAGGGTCATGACCTCGTCCCAGCCGAAGCCCTTGCCGTCCGGGCTGTCCCGGTCGAGAAAGATGGTGCCGTCGGGAGACCGGCTGTCGAAGTGCACCAGGTAGGCCGGAGCACCGTAGGGGTCACCGGCGACGAACGTCGCGGCGACGATGTCGAGATCGGTGGGCGGATGTCCCGCCGGACTCGGGTCCCACTTCAGTGCGACCTCCACTTTGCGGATCCCCTTGCTGAAACCGTTCACCAGCGTCCCCTTCCCCCTGGAGGCCCTCACCATCCCAACTCCCGGGTAGTGACGGTTCGTTGTCCATCGTGCCATGCGCATGGGGGCGTGTGCGGGGCGGTCTCCGCCGGAGCGTGACCGGCGCCACGTCCCGTGGCCTTACGATGGCGCGGTGCTGGTCAAGTGGATTCGCTGCACCGTGGTGGACCGCCGCGGCTTCGAGCGGGGGCAGCGAAAGTGGGCGGGGCTTCTGGGGGAGCCGGGTTTTCGGGGACAGGGCGGAGGATGGAGCCGACAGAGGCCCGGAGTGGCGCACATCTTCGCCTTCTGGGAGAGCCGTGCTTTCTACGACTCCTTCATGGCCCGCTCCCACGACCGGCTGGCGGCCTCCCAGTCCGGCACCTTCAAGGACATCCATGCCAAGCTGTTCGAGTACCGCTTCGATGTGAAGACCGGCTTCGAGCCGCGGTTCACGGACACCGACCTGATCCGCGTGGCCCTGTGCCGCATCCACGAGGAGCGCGTCGAGCACTTCACGCTCATGCAGGAGAAGGTCTGGAACCCGGCGATGGCCGGCTCACCCGGCATGATCCGCGGCATGTTCGCCGAGGCCCCCGGACACGAGTTTCTCGTGTTGTCCATGTGGCGGTCGGCCGCCGAGCACGGCAAGTACCGCACCGAACGGGTGGAACGCCTCGCCCTGCGCGCGCAGACCGAGGCGGACGTCGCGGCCCTCACCGGCGACATCGTGGAACTCGAACCGAGCTGGACGGTTTGACATCCCGACCCGCGAATCCTGTGTTCTCCTGTGGCCTGTCGTGCAGGATTCGTGTGACCTACGCCGTATGGAGCCCGTACGAGTCCTCGACCGGCCCTCACTCGATCTAGGGTTTCGGCATGGCACGACCACGGCGCATCGTCCTTGTCCGGCACGGCGAGTCAACCGGCAATGTTGATGACTCCGTGTACGAGCGGGAGCCCGACCACGCTCTCGCGCTGACCGAGCGGGGCCGGCGGCAGGCGGAGGAGACCGGCAGGACGCTCCGCGAGCTGTTCGGACGCGAACGCGTGAGCGTGTACGTGTCCCCCTACCGGCGTACACACGAGACGCTCCGCGCCTTCCACCTCGCCCCGGACCTCATACGCGTGCGCGAGGAGCCCCGGCTGCGCGAGCAGGACTGGGGGAACTGGCAGGACCGCGACGACGTACGCCTTCAGAAGGCGTACCGGGACGCGTACGGGCACTTCTTCTTCCGTTTCCCCCAGGGGGAGTCCGGCGCCGACGTGTACGACCGGGTCGGCGGCTTCCTGGAGAGCCTGTACCGCAGCTTCGAGGCCCCCGACCACCCGCCGAACGTGCTCCTGGTGACCCACGGACTGGCCATGCGGCTGTTCTGCATGCGCTGGTTCCACTGGACGGTCGCGGAGTTCGAGTCGCTCTCGAACCCCGGGAACGCCGAGATGCGCATGCTCGTTCTCGGGGACGACGGCAAGTACACCCTCGACCGGCCCTTCGAGCGCTGGCGGGACCCGGTGCCGCACTGGGTCAGCGGCTAGGCGTGCTCGGCCAAGAGGTTGGCAACGCGCGTCGGTAGTTGATCAAGAGAAGACCTCCGGGCGTGGAGTTGCCTGTCTTCACCACAACCCGGAGGTCTTGGCATACCGCCAGGTGTACGCCGGCAACGCCGAACGCGCACAGGTGCTGGCGCCGTGGCCGACCTCCTACCACACTCGACGCCGGCACACCGCGCTCGCAGGCCGGCTCCCGATCAGCCGACTGTCACCAAAGTCATGACCGCTACACCTAGCACCTGGCCTAGAGTGGCAGGGCGATGACCGCTGACTCCTCTTCCCCCGCGCGCCTGTGCCGCGCCCTGACCAGCCTGCGCGGACTCGCGGTGGCGGACGCGCTGGGCTCTCAGTTCTTCGTACCGGCGAACTACCCGCTGCTGCAGCGCCGCGAGCTGCCCGCCGGCCCGTGGCAGTGGACCGACGACACGGAAATGGCCTGCTCGGTGGTGGCGGTGCTGGCCGCCCACCACCGCATCGACCAGGACGCACTGGCCCACTCCTTCGCCCACCACCACGACTTCGACCGGGGCTACGGGCCGGCGGTCAACCGTTTGCTGCGTCTCGTCCGGGAGGGCGAGGACTGGCGCGAGCTGGCCGCCGGGCTCTTCAAGGGGCAGGGTTCCTGGGGCAACGGGGCTGCGATGCGGATCGCGCCCCTGGGCGCCTGGTACGCGGACGACCCGGAGCAGGCCACTCACCAGGCCGAGATCTCCGCGTACCCCACGCACCAGCACCGCGAGGCCGTCGTCGGCGCCATGGCCGTGGCCGCGGCGGCCGCACTGGCGGCGGCCCCTGGCGGCCCGCCCAGCCCCGAGGCGCTCCTCGACGGAGTCGTCGCCCTCGTCCCGAAGAGCGCCGTCGGCGCGGGCCTGCGGCGCGCCCGGGACATGCTGGACTACGGCGACGCGGCCACCGTCGCCGCCGTCCTGGGCTGCGGGCGGCGTACGAGCGCCCATGACACCGTCCCCTTCGCCCTCTGGTCGGCCGCACGGTCCCTCGGGGACTACGAGACGGCGTTCTGGACGACTGCCCAGGTCGGCGGCGACGTGGACACGAACTGCGCCATCGTCGGCGGTGTGCTCGCGGCCGGTAAGGCGGGGAATCCGCCCGCCGAGTGGGTGGAGCGTACGGAGACGCTGCCGGACTGGGTGCCCACGACCGCGTGACGCGTCCAACGGTCCGCTACCCGGCTCGACCGGTGACGCTTGGAAACTCTGCGTGCTCGACGGGAACTGTGCGTGACCATCGAGCGTTGTCCGGACAGTCGCCGTGCGAGCGAGAGGTGCGCACGGCCATCGGATCGGTCCGGCCGCAGGGGGTGGGATGTGTCGTACGTGCTTGGCGTGGGCCTTCTCGTGGTCTTCGCGCGGGCCCTTCTGCCCGCCCTGGGGACCGGAGTGCGGATGGCCGGCCCGGCGCCCTTGCCGTCTGTCTCCCGGGCTCGGTCCGGCCGTCCGCGGCCTGAGGTCTGTGCCCGCGCGGACTCGTCAGGGTCAGCCGATGCCCGGGCCCGCCGTGCCGGCGAGGGCATCCAGGTCGCTCTTGCGGACCCTGATCACCAGCGCGGCGGTGGCCAGCGCGAGCACGGCCATCGCGGCAGCGGGCACGAACGCGGCCGAGATGCCGTGGGCCAGCACCTCGTGCCCCCAGGAGGCGGGCAGCTGGTGCGTCCTGGCGAACTCCGCCTTCTCGCCCGGCGTGCCGTCGGCAAGGAACTGCGGCAGCTGCTTCTTCGCCTCGTCCTTGCTGGCCGAACCGAACACCGTGGTCAGGATCGACAGCCCCAGCGAACCACCCACCTGCTGCGTGACATTGAGCAGTCCGGACGCCGCGCCCGCCTCATGCTGGTCGACACCGGAGACCGCCGTGACCGTCGCCGTGACGAAGTTCAGGCCCATGCCGAAGCCGAAGACCAGCATCGGTCCCAGCACTCCGCCGAGGTACGAGCTGTCGGGGCTGATGAAGGTCTGCCAGACGAGCCCGGCCACCACGAGTGTCGAGCCCACCGTCATGAACGGCTTGGGGCCGAGGGAGGGCAGGAACCGCTGCGACAGCCCGGCGCCGAAGGCGATCGCGACCGTCACGGGGAGGAAGGCCACACCGGCCTTGATCGGGCTGTAGCCCAGCACGTTCTGCACGAACAGGACGATGTAGAAGAACATGCCGAACATCGCAGCGGCCAGGCTCAGCATGATCACGTACGTCCCCGACCGGTTGCGGTCGGTGAACATCCTCAGCGGAGTGATCGGCTCCTTGGCACGCCTCTCGGTGAAGCCGAAGGCCAGCAGCAGGACCACCGCGGCGCCGAAGGACCCGATGGTCAGACGGTCGCGCCAGCCCTCCTCCGAGGCCCGGATGAAGCCGTACACGAGCGATGCCATGCCGGCCGTGGAGGTCAGCGCGCCCGCGATGTCGAAGCGCCCGGGATGCCGCTCGGACTCGTTGATGTAGAGGGGCGTGAGCGAGGCGATCAGCACGCCGATCGGCACGTTGACGAAGAGCACCCAGCGCCAGTCGAGCCACTCGGTGAGCATGCCGCCCGCGAGCAGGCCGATCGCACCGCCACCCGCCGAGACCGCGGCGAAGACGCCGAACGCCCGGTTCCGCTCGGGGCCTTCGGGGAACGTGGTGGTGATGAGCGCCAGCGAGGTCGGCGACGCGATCGCGCCACCCATGCCCTGCAGGGCCCGCGCGGCCAGCAGTTGCCAGGGTTCCTGGGCGAGACCGCCGAGCAGCGAGGCGAAGGTGAACAGCAGGATGCCGGTCATGAACACCCGGCGCCGGCCGAGGATGTCACCGGCGCGCGCACCGAGCAGCAGCAGGCCGCCGAAGGTGAGCGTGTAGGCGCTGACCACCCAGGTGAGGTCCGTGGTGCTGAACTTGAGCGCGTCTTGAATGTGCGGAAGAGCGATGTTCACAATCGTCGCGTCGAGTACCACCATGAGCTGGCAGGCCGCGATGACGGTGAGCGCGATGCCGGGATGCCCCTCCCGGCGGGCTGCTTTTGGCTTGTCGTCCTGGATCAGTTGAGAGGTTGTCACCTTGGGTCCCCCACAAAGCCGTTAGTGAACGATCGCGTTCACTGTCGCGTCAACGGTAGTGAGTCCCTGATAGAGAACGCAAGCGTTCACTTAACTTGTCGCCGCACCGCGTCCCCCCTTGCTGCCGTGCGGCGCCTCCCCCTGTTGCTCACGTCCCCGCTCCCCTGCTCACTGGAGAAACACACATGGTCACCTCGCGCTGGACGGCCGCTCCCGCTCAGACGGCCTCCCCCCGGCGGCGCGGCGCCGTACTCGAACGGGCGATCCTGGACGCCGCGCTGGAACAGCTCAGTACGGTCGGCTGGAACGGCCTCACGATGGAAGGCGTCGCCGCCGGCGCGCAGACCGGCAAGGCGGCGGTCTACCGGCGTTGGCCCTCCAAGGAGGATCTCGTCGTGAACGCGCTGCGGGCCGGACTGCCGCGCCTCGAAGAGGCACCCGACCTCGGCAGCGTGCGCGAGGACCTGCTCACGCTGTGCCGTCAGGCCCGCCGGACCATGTTCTCCCGCTCGGGTTTCGCACTGCGCGCGGTGATTCACGAATGCGATCCCGCACAGGCCGAGCGCTTCCATGGCGTGATCTTCGACGGTGTCGTGGAGCCGACTGTCAGGCTGCTGCGTGAGGTCATCACCCGCGGGATAAAGCGAGGCGAGGTGCGTCCAGACGCGGCGAACAGCTATGTCTTCGATGCTATTCCGGCGATGATGATGTACCGCTCGAAGGTTGGCGGTAGCGAATGGGCCGACCGGGATCTGGAGGAGATGATCGACCAGCTGATGCTCCCGCTGCTGCGGCCGAACGGCACCTGATCCCGCGCCGGGACGGCCTCCCCGCCGCTTGGGCAGCCGGGGTGTCGCGCGCCGATCCCGGCGGCGTACGCTAAGGGCGCCATGCCGTACGAACCACCTACTCACACCGTCGAGCGCTCCCTCCGCGCCACGACCGGAGCGAAGGTCATTGCCGGTGTCGACGAGGTGGGGCGCGGCGCGTGGGCCGGGCCCGTGACCGTCTGCGCGGCGATCACCGGCCTTCGCCGCCCGCCCGAGGGCCTCACCGACTCCAAGCTGCTCACCATCAAGCGGCGCACACAGCTCGCCGAGACGCTGCGGACGTGGGTGACGGCCTACTCCCTGGGACACGCCTCCCCGGAGGAGATCGACGATCTGGGGATGACGGCCGCGCTGCGGCTCGCCGCGGGCCGGGCTCTCGAAGCCCTCCCCGTCCGTCCCGAAGCCGTCATCCTCGACGGCAAGCACGACTACCTCGGCGCCCCTTGGAGGGTGCGCACGGTGATCAAGGGGGACCGGTCGTGCGTGGCCGTCGCGGCGGCGTCGGTGATAGCCAAGGTTCAGCGCGACAAAATGATGGCCGAACTGGGCATCGACCATGCAGACTTCGGTTTTGCGGACAACGCCGGGTATCCGTCGCCCGTGCACAAGGCCGCACTGGAGGAGCGGGGCCCCACCCCGTACCACCGGTTGTCGTGGGCGTATCTTGATGCGCTGCCCCAGTGGCGGCACCTCAAGAAGGTCCGCAGCTGGGCGGATGGAAGCGTTCCGCAAATCGAGGGTCAGCTCGGCTTCGATTTCTGACGATTCCGCTCGCACTGATGTGCCACCCGGTCGCGCGAGCCGCACCAACGTTTGATAAATATCAGCTCATGCCTCTCATTCCCGAGGAGCCTCAGATTCACGAGAGTGCCCAGGGTCCCCGCGCCACTCCGGCCAGCGGCCGCACCGCGCCGACCCCCCGCCCCGTACCCGGCCCCCGTCCCGCGGCTCCGTCGCGTCCCGGTCGTCCCGGCCCTCTCCGGCCCGCGCCGCCGGTGCAACGCACGCCGCGTGACACGGCCACCGTCAAGCCGGGCCCGTCGGGCCCGGCCCCTGCCGCCGCCACCGCGGCGACCCCGCAGATCCAGCTGATCCCCGCCTCCGCCGAGGGCGCCCTCGACGCCGCCGAGGAAGCAGTGGACCTGCTCCTGGAATCGGGTCGTGCCCCCGGTGACGTGCTGGTGATCACCACCGGTGAACCGCACCCGTGGGCCGCCCACGAACTGTCCTTCGGTGACGCCTCCTACTGGGCGCAGCACGACGCGGGCGACGACGTGTTCTACGCCGGCGCCGCCGTGGCCTCCCGTGCCGCGTCGCGCCCCGTGGTCGTCGTCGCCGTCAACGGCGGTTCGGACGCCGCTGCCGCCACGGCTCTCCCGCTGGCCCACGCGCGGGCCGGTGCCCTGCTGATCGTCTGCGGCGACCCGCAGCAGATCAACTCGGTGCTGGGCGCGGGCGTCTGATCCGCGTCCGGCCCGTCCGGGGGCGCCGTAGGTGACGATGGTGCCGCTGCGGCGGTACCTGCACCGGTGCGGCATTCGGCGTGCCCGCGTACCGGGCGCCGGGCGGCGCGCGCCGAGCCGGTCCGACGGTGCGCGGTCTCGCGTGCGGGTGTCTGTGCGCGGTGCGGCCTCCCCGTGGCCGTCGTACGACCCTCCCTGGCGCCGTACTCGATCAGCGGCCGGTGAACGAACGGGCCGCGGTCGTGCGCCACGCGGCGGGTGCCGTAACCACTCCTGCGCGCGTACGGCCCTGTCTCAGCGGGCCGCCGCCCGGCGCAGGACCTCCGAGGCGGCGCCGCCGGTGCGGGGCGGCGGGGGCGGGGATTCCGAGGTGGCGAAGGGTTCCGGCGGCGAGTCCATGTTCGGGCGGCGACCGCCGCGGCCTTCGCCGAGCACCTGCCAGCCGTCCCGGGTCAGCGTGATGTACGCCCCGCAACGCAGCCCGTGCAGGGTGCAGGCGTCACGCAGCCCCCACATCCACGCGCCGTCCTCCTCCGTCCAACGCGCGTCCCCCTCGCGGCAGTAGAGCAGCACGGCGGTGCGCACCGGGGTGCGGCGACGCAGGTCGTGCGGAATGACCCGGCGGAGCTGCGCCAGCAGCGCGTTGCGGAACATCCAGCCGTCGGCAGGCGCCGGGCGGCGGGTGAACGAGGCGCTGGCCCGTAGCCGCTCGTCCGGGTCCAGGACGGCCACGATCGCCGTGGCCGGCTTGGGAAGGTGCCGGGCGTGCAGGCCGCTGACGACCTCGCGCGGATTGCGCAGCAACGGGATGCCGGCGGCGGCCCATTCCGCGGGCTCGAGCAGGCGACTGGCGGAAGCGGCGGACGCGGACGTCGACAGCGATACCGCCGAGGCCGGAGCGAATCCGAAGGTCACGTTCCTCCCTTCGGCTACGCGCCCACACAGCGGGCGGGGTCGGATTTCGGGGGAGCGCGCACCGCAACGAAGCCCAACCGGGTCATGGACGAGCCGTGCGGGAGCGGACTTCAATTCTTCCTGTCGAACTTGGATGCGGCAACGAGCAATTGGGGCCACCGACTGTTATCTGGTGGTGCGTGGCTTATATCCCTACCCGGTGGTTCGCCCGGCGACGCGCGGGGCGGCCGGTCAGCCGCGAACGGCGAGGACGAGCGGCCACACCCCTGATCGTCGAGGTGAGCTGCGTGTCACTTGGGGTGAGTGGCCGATTGTCCGGGTCATCGGGTTGCATGGGGGCATGGACAACCTGGAGCTCCGCACCGAAGCCGACGCCATACTCGCCGAGCTCGTCGGTGACCCCGGGGGTTCGGCGCGGCTGCGGGAGGACCAGTGGCAGGCGGTGGCGGCTCTTGTGGAGGAGCGCCGGCGTGCCCTGGTGGTACAGCGCACCGGCTGGGGCAAGTCGGCGGTGTACTTCGTCGCCACCGCTCTGCTGCGTCGACGCGGCTCCGGCCCCACGGTGATCGTCTCGCCGCTGCTGGCGCTGATGCGCAACCAGGTCGAGTCGGCGGCGCGGGCCGGTATCCGGGCACGCACGATCAACTCGGCCAATCCGGAGGAGTGGGACGCCGTCTACGGGGAGGTCGAGCGCGGCGAGACCGACGTTCTCCTCGTAAGTCCGGAACGCCTCAATTCTGTGGATTTTCGCGATCAGGTGCTGCCCAGGCTCGCGGCCACGACCGGTCTGCTGGTGGTCGACGAGGCGCACTGCATCTCCGACTGGGGACACGACTTCCGCCCCGACTACCGCCGGCTGCGGGCGATGCTGGCCGAGCTGCCCGCCGGGGTGCCGGTGCTGGCCACCACGGCGACCGCCAACGCCCGGGTGACGGCCGATGTGGCCGAGCAGCTGGGTACCGGTGCCGGCGAGGCACTGGTGCTGCGTGGCCCGCTTGAGAGGGAGAGCCTGCGGCTGGGTGTGGTCCGGCTGCCGGACGCCGCGCACCGCCTGGCCTGGCTCGCCGAGCACCTGGACGAGCTGCCGGGCTCCGGGATCATCTACACACTGACGGTGGCCGCGGCCGAGGAGGCCACCGCCTTCCTGCGGCAGCGCGGCTTTCCGGTGGCCTCCTACAGCGGGCGCACGGAGAACGCCGACCGGCTGCAGGCCGAGTCCGACCTGCTGGAGAACCGGGTCAAGGCGCTGGTCGCGACGTCGGCGCTGGGCATGGGCTTCGACAAGCCGGACCTGGGCTTCGTGGTGCACCTGGGTTCACCGTCCTCACCGATCGCCTACTACCAGCAGGTGGGGCGCGCGGGCCGTGGTGTGGCCCATGCCGACGTACTGCTGCTGCCGGGCAAGGAGGACGAGGCGATCTGGCGCTACTTCGCCGACACCGCGTTCCCGCCCGAGGCGCAGGTCCGCCAGACCCTCTCGGCCCTCGCCGAAGCGGGACGGCCGCTGTCCGTGCCGGCTCTGGAAGCCCTGGTCGACCTCCGGCGGACCCGGCTGGAGACCATGCTCAAGGTGCTCGACGTGGACGGGGCGGTCAAACGGGTGAAGGGCGGTTGGATCTCCACCGGCGAGCGGTGGGTCTACGACTCCGAGCGGTACGCCTGGGTCGCTCGGCAGCGGGCGGCCGAGCAGCAGGCCATGCGCGACTACGTGAGCACCTCCGGGTGCCGGATGGAGTTCCTGCGCCGGCAGCTGGACGACGAGGGGGCGACCCCGTGCGGCCGTTGCGACAACTGCGCGGGAGCCTGGGCCGATTCCTCCGTCTCGGCGGAGACGCTGACGGGAGCGGCGAAGGAACTGGACCGCCCGGGGGTGGAGGTCGAGCCGCGCCGGATGTGGCCGACGGGGATGCCCGCGCTGGGCATCGACCTCAAGGGGCGTATCCCGGCCAAGGAGCAGTGCTCCACCGGGCGTGCCCTGGGGCGGCTCTCGGACATCGGCTGGGGGAACCGGCTGCGCCCGCTGCTGGCGGAGAACGCGCCCGACGGGCCGGTCCCCGACGATGTCCTGCGGGCCGCGGTGGCGGTCCTCGCCGACTGGGCGCGCTCCCCGGGGGGCTGGGCGCCGAATGTCCCGGACTCCTCGGCCCGGCCGGTGGGAGTCGTCGCCGTGCCGTCCCAGACCCGCCCGCAACTGGTCGGTTCCCTCGCCCAGGGAATCGCCACCGTCGGCCGCCTCCCCTTCCTGGGCACCCTGACGTACACCGGGCCGAGTGGCGCGCATGCGGCACGCCGCAGCAACTCCGCCCAACGCCTCAGGGCGCTGTCCGGCGCCTTCACCGTCTCCGAGGAGCTGGCCGGGGCACTGGCGCGCTGTCCGGGACCCGTCCTGCTCGTGGACGACTACACCGACTCCGGCTGGACGCTCGCAGTCGCGGCCCGCCTGCTCCGCCAGGCAGGCAGCGAAGGAGTCCTTCCGTTGGTCCTCGCCGCGGCAGGCTGAGTTTCCCGGCCGTTCGTCCCGCGTCGGGCTCCGGGAGCTGGGGCCCTACTGGACGAGCTCCCAGTCCTGCGAGCCGTCCGTGGCCGCGTTCTACGAGGTCAGTGGCGCTCCGTCGGAGGCACCGGCCAGGTACGGGTCCGTGTTCTTGACCGCCTGCAGTTTGTAGAGCCCGTCGCTTGTCCTGACGAGGTTCCAGCTGCCTCCAGCTGCCGGAAGTGCTGTTGTCGACCCACTGGCCGATCTTCTGGCCGGCCGTGGCGTTCCCCGTCCAGAGGGCTGCCGCGCGCCCGCCGGACTTGTTCAGCAGCGTCACGCCGCCGTTCGGCTCGGTCACCACGTGCCCGTACTGGGTGTCCGGGTTCGCCGCCGAGCCGGGCTCCTCCAGGACCACGCCGGGAACGTCTCCGTTGCCGATTTTCGCGTCGCCGGTCTTGTTTCCGGTGCCGATGACCTGGTCGGTCTTGCGGTTGACGAGCTGGTGGTAGGCGCCGTCCGAGGGCCGAGACCGACCTCGGCGTACGCGAGCGTCGAGGTGCCCTGGTTGTTGAGGATCGCGATGCCGCGGGTGCCCTCGACGTACTGCAGGTCGCGGCTGTAGCCGGCCCGCGAGGTCGTCTGGTACTCCTTCCGTGCCGTCGCTGCGTCCGCTCTCGTTGACCCGGACGTCGCCGCTGCCGGTGGCGTTGTACACGAGCTGCCCCCGGGAAGCCTGATGACGACCGGACTGCCGCCTGCCGCGAGACGGTCGGAACCGGCGGCGACCGGCAGTGAGGTGACGCCGTCGTCGGTGGGGGAGCCGGCAAAGCACTTCAACGGGTCGTCGGCGATCCGGTACCTGGTGTTGGCTCCGTCGCGCCAGTACTCGTAGGACAGGAGCCACTGGCGTCCGTGGTCCGGAGGACGTTCGCCATGCCCGGCCGGCCGGCCGCCTCCGATCTCCGTCTTGCCGCCGCCCATGTCCCGGGCCGGTCCGGCGATGTCGACGACGGCCGCTCCACGTCGCGCTGCGGCCGTCCCAGGTTTTGTGGGCGAGGATCTGGCCGTGCGAGTCGGGGGCGGTTTCGTTCGCGGGGTCTGGGTCGGGACGCCGGTGTTCGGATCGAAGCCGGTGTAGTCGTTCTCGTCGGAGTAGTAGCAGACGAGCTTGCCCTTGTAGACCATCAGGTACGGGTCACAGAGGGGACCTGCTTGTCCGTGTTCGCGGCCGTCCGTCCTCCTGGGGAGCTGCCGGCTCGCCGGCGAGGTCAGTTGACCCAGTCGTTGGTCATGCCGACGACGGCGGAGCCGTCGAGGTCGGCGAGCTTGGCGCCGACGAACTCCCGCGCCCAGCCGGAGGTCTGGATCCGGAAGGCAGGCCTCTCGGCGGACAGCGCCTCGAGGATCGGGGCGGCGGCCTCTGCGGGGGTCTGGGCGCTGCCGAAGGACTTCAGGGTGCGGTTGATGTAGGCCTGGAGCGCCGGGGCGTAGGGACCGGCGGCGTTCAGCAACGCGGGCACGTCAAGGCCGACATTGGCGACGAACTCACTGGCCACGGCGCCGGGTTCGACCACCGCGACGTCGACACCGACCGTCGCGGCGACCGGGGCGAGGGACTCCATGAAGCCTTCGACCGCGAATTTGGCGGCACAGTAGGCCTCGTTGAAGGGCTGTCCGACCACTCCGCCGACGCTGGTCACGGTGATGAGGCGGCCACGTGCGGCACGCAGGTGTGGCAGGGCCGCGCGGGTGACGTTGACGACACCGAAGAAGTTCACCTCCATGGCGGCCCGGACCTCCTCGACGGTGCCCTGCTCGATGGTGCCGACCTGTCCGACCCCAGCGTTGTTGACCAGCGCGTCGAGGCGGCCGAACTCGGCGATGACCTCGTGGATGCAGGCCGCCACCGTCTCGGGATCGACCACGTCGAGGCGTTTGACGTGGACCCGGTCGCTGATGCCCGCCTCGGCGGCGGCTTCCCGCAGGGCGTCGGCCTTACGGGGGTCGCGCATGGTGGCGACCGTCGTCCAACCTGCCTGTGCGCAGGCCACGGCGGCGGCCAGTCCGATGCCGGAGGAGGCACCGGTGATCAGGACGATCTTGTCGGAGGCTGCGGGAGCGGTCATCGGTTTCTCTTCTCTCGGGTACCAGCGGCGCGTTGCGTGCGTGCACACACACCATATCTTCGTGTGCGTGCGCACGCAAATAAGGTAGGCTGCGGGCATGAGCGGCGACGACATCACCCTGGGGGAACTCTCCGACCGGGACCACGCGTTCTACGGCCTCGTGTGGGCCGGCACCACCCTGACCACCCGGGTGGACCATGCGCTGGTGCGCGCGCATGACCTGCCGTTGTCCTGGTTCGAGGTCATGCTCTGGCTGCACGCACAGCGGGAGCCCGTCGCGCCCTCCGCGCTCGGAGCGAAGACGCTGCTCAGCCGAAGCCAGGTGTCCCGGGTGGTCGATGCGCTCCAGGCTCGCGGTCTGATCGAGCGCGTCCCGTCGCCCACCGACGCCCGCTCCGTGCGCATCGCCCTCACGTCCGACGGCCGACGGGCCTTCGCCGAGGCCGACGCCACGCGCCGCCGGGCACTGGCCGAGGTCTTCGACGGCCTCCTGGACGACGCGGACATCGACGCCCTCAACACCGTCTGGGCCAAACTCAAGCGCACGTCTTCCCAGGAGGGCCGAAAGGCCCTCGGGAAGTAGGACGGCTGCGTTCGTCCACGATGTTCCGCCACTGCACTCCATGGCACCCCGCCGTCCGGGCAGTTGGACGTGCGGCCGGCGCGCTCCTTGACGACGCGGACGCCAGCGGCCTGGACGCCGGGGTAACCGTGCGGTGGCCGGCGTCAGCCGCTCCATGTCGTTGACCCCGGGCGATGGGTGACGGACGAACTCAGGGCTGCTGCTGTCCCTGGGCGTTCAGCGACCTCGACTTCCGTCGGCTGCTCAAGCCGGGCCGGCCGGGGTCGCTGACCGCAGCGCCTGGGGCGTCGCCGGCGACGAGGCGGGGGCAAGGCCGAGGTGGTCCGGTTCTTGGACGTGATCGGCTGCGACGCGGTTGACGTCGGCACCCTCGCCGGCAGTCGGCGCATCGGGCCCAACACGCCTGTTCACGTCCCGCCCTACTTGGGGGAGCGGCCCGCAGGGCTGAGCAGCATCGAGGAGCGCGGGCGTTGGTTCTTCCAGGCGCCGGGGATTCCGGTGCCCGCCGACCGTGAGGGAACTGGTCGGCTCGGCCGGGCCGGCGCCGGCGGGCGGCCCCGGCCCGGCCTCCGCGCGCTGAGCGCGACGCCGCAGAGCGACTGGACGTGGGGTCGATGGTTCCTCGACAGCCGCGCACGTGCGCCTCGAAGCCAACTTGGCGTGTCCCTGCTCGGACTTATCCACAGGCTCAACCGGAATTTCGTGATCCGCGAGATCGTCTGCGCATGACGAATCACGGCGAAACGACTGGACCCGCCGAAAACGGCGACATCACCGAAGGCCAGGCCCTGAACGCGCGCATCGCACACGACGGCCAGGTCACCCTGCGCACCCCGGCCGAGCTGGCCGACGCCCTGCCGTATCTGCTCGGGTACCGCCCCGAGGACAGCATCGTCCTGGTCGCCCTCCACGACCGCGCCGGTCGTGGCCGGTTCGGCGGCCGGGCCCGGCTCGGCATCCCCGCGAGCCCCGACGACTGGGCGGCGGCAGCCCGGCAGTTGGCTCACGGCCTGGTGACCGGCAGCGAGCGCCGGGGCGCCCGCCCGGAGCAGATGGTGGCCTACGTCTGCCAGGAGCCCGCGAAGGGCGAGTCGGGCCGCGAGGTCATGCAGCGCCTGCGTCCGCTCGCCCAACTGCTGCGCACCGAGTGCGGCAGCCTCGACGTACCGGTGATCGAGGCGCTGTGCATCTCGGGCGGCCGCTTCTGGTCCTACTGCTGCCCGAACGACGAATGCTGCCCGGCCGAGGGAGCGCCGATGGGCCTGCCCGGCACCTCCGTGCTGGCGGCTGCGGCCACCTACGCCGGGATCCAAGTACGAGGCAGCCTGAGCGAGTTGCACGCCAGGCTGCTGCCCTGGGAGACCGCCGCCGCGTTCGAGCAGGAGATCGTCCTGGACGCCGCAGGCATCGACCTGGTGCCCCGGATCCTCGATGACGCGACCCGGGCGGACGTGGCGGAGGAAACCCTCGACCTGGCCGAACGGATCATGAACCGGTTCGCTGCGGCACCTCCCGTGCCCGGCACGCCTCAGGCGGACCTCCGCGACGACGAACTGCTCGGCCACGACGAAGCGGCGGCGCTGATCCTCGGCCTGCAGGACCGCACGACCCGCGACCGCGCCGCCGCATGGATGGAAGGGGAGGAGGCCGGCCCGGCCCTGCGCCTCTGGCGCGCCCTGGCCCGCCGCTGCGTCGGACCCTACGGCGAACACGCCGCGGCACCCCTCACCCTGGCCGGCTGGGTCGCCTGGTCCACCGGCGACGACCTGGAAGCCCGTGAGGCCCTGGCCATGGCACTGGGCGCCGACCCCGACTACCTCTTCGCCCGCCTCCTGCACCAGGCCTGCAACGAGGGTCTGGACCCGGAGTCGATCCGCCGCTGCCTGCGCGCGGAACGCGCGGGACGCGCACGGCCGGACACCGAGGCCGGGGACGTGACGGAGGTCAACACCGCTTCGCCCGACCAAGGCGCCTCGGAGACCGGCGGCCACCGAGGGCACCGCGCCCGCCCCGGCGAGGGCTCCGACACCCACCCGCACCGGGCACGAGCGGCGGAGCGCAAGCGGCCCCGCCCCCCGATCTCCGGCCGCAACCGCCCCGGCGCCTCGAAGCCGGGCAGCACGCGCACGCGTGCGGCGGGGAAGGGCGGAGCCCGACGCGGCGGTACCGCACCGGAAGGCGCACGAACCGCGGGCAACGGCACCGAGGGGGACACGTGAGCAACGCAGGAGGCCGGCCGTCAGCGGGACGCCTGCTCATCTTCGCCTGGCGCAGGCGCAGGCGCCGCTCGGCGGGGCAGGACTGCGGCGACTCCGAGGGGCTGCCGCCGTCCGGACGGTGCGGGCGTCGTCCGGCCCGGAAGGACCGGGCCGGCTCCGGCTGCCTGGCACTTTCTTTCCGCCCGTGCCGGCGCGGTGGCCCGAAGTGGACGCCCACGTTCCCGCCACCTCGCCGTTCGGGACATCTACCTCGCGGTGGGAGCGCCCGGGCGCTGCGGCCCGGCCCCGGCCGAGGCGCCCGCCGCCGTGCGGATGACGCTGCCCCTCGGCACCCGGCTCGCCGCGGGCACCCTGCGCGCCCTCGCCCCCACCCAGCTCACGGGTCCGGTACCACAGGCCGGCATGATCCCGGGCCCGCGCCGCGACGCGGGCGCCCACCTGCCGCCGGGCTGCACGGGCACTGAGGCCACGCTGCTGTTCCCGGCCCTGCTCGCGGAAGCCCGGCGCTGGGGGCTGCCGGAGCAGGAGACGGAGGAACTGCTTCCCACAGCGGAGCGCTGCCTGACGTGGCTGCGGACAACCGCGGGCAAGAGCACATACCTGTGCGACCCGCAGCCGGGAGGGCCCGTCCGATGAGAGACGCAGGCGCATGCGCACCGTGCCGCCGGGCTCGGCGCCGATCTCCTCGACGCGTACGGCAGACCGGGCGGCGGCGGGCTGCGGCAGTGGGCGCGGGAGCTGCGGACGGCGTTCCGGAAGGACTTCTGGGCCGAGGACCTGGGTGGTGGCCGCCCGGTCGCGGCCCGCGGCCCGGACGGCCGTGCCCTGCCGCACCTGGGCGCCGCCGCCGTGCACCTCCTGGACACCGGCCTGCCGGGCGGGGGAGAAACTCGCACCCGGCCTGCTCGACAAGGTGCAGACGAGCAGCTCGCCCGGCTGCTCGGCAGCCCGGCCATGGACTCCGGCTCGGGCCTGCGCGGGCGGGGCGCCAAAGAGGCGGGCCACAACTCCTTCGGCCACCGGACGGGGGCCGTCCGCCTCCACGAGACGGCCCTCGCCGTCGCCGGCCTGGCCGCCGCGGGCTACGAGAAGGAGACCGGCGGACTGCTGCGGGGCTGCGGCGGCGGCCGAGCACTTCGGTCACCGGCTGCCCGAGATGTCCGCCGGGGAACAGCGTCGCGACGGGAGCGCTCGCGTACCGCATCCGGCGGCCTGCCGCCCGGCGGCCACGGTGGCGGCGTCCGCGGTACTGCTCCTCACCGCACTCGCCGGCATCCGCCCCGACGCGCCGGCCCGGACGGTCACCCTGCGCCCCCACAGCGCACCCCTGGGCGAGAGCGGCCTGACCGGACTGCGGGTGGCCGACGCGCCCTTCTCGGTCGTGATCAGCAGACTCGGTCTGGCCATGGTCGAGGAGGCGGCGGACGGCCCGCAACTGGGAGCGTGACCTCGTACGACGCACAGGGCAGGACGAACGGGAGCGGGCCGCGGGCCGCACGACGGGCCGGAGTGGATCAGCCGCCGATGCGACCCGCGAAGGGCGTGTTTATCGTCAGGAAGACGACTATGATCGCGGCATGCCCTACGACCCGTCAGCGTTTCCGCCCTTCGCCGTCACTGTGGACCTGGTCGTGCTGACCGTGCGCCGCCATGCCCTGTGCGCGCTGGCGGTACGCAGGGGCGAGCCGCCGTTCCAGGGGCGCTGGGCGCTGCCCGGTGGCTTCGTACGGGGCGACGAGGATCTGGCACAGGCCGCGGCGCGCGAACTCGCCGAGGAGACCGGGCTGCACGCCCACGACCCCGCCGCGCCCGCCGAGGCCCACGGTGCACACCTGGAGCAGCTGGCGACCTACGGTGACCCCAAGCGCGACCCGCGGATGCGCGTGGTCAGCGTCGCGCACCTCGCGCTCGCCCCCGACCTGCCCGCGCCCCGCGCGGGCGGCGACGCCAGCAACGCACGCTGGGCGCCCGTTGAGGAGTTGCTGCAGCAGGGCGGGTACGGCCGCGACGGTGAGCCGGTGGCACCGCTGGCCTTCGACCATGCCCAGATCCTGGCCGACGGCGTGGAACGGGCCCGGTCCAAGATCGAGTACTCGTCGCTGGCCACTGCGTTCTGCCCGCCCGAGTTCACCGTCGGAGAACTGCGCCGGGTCTACGAGGCGGTGTGGGGCGTCGCACTCGACCCCCGCAACTTCCATCGCAAGGTCACCGGCACCCCGGGCTTCCTCGTCCCCACCGGCGGTACGACCACCCGCCAGGGAGGCCGCCCGGCCCAGCTCTTCCGCGCCGGAGGCGCCACACTGCTCAACCCTCCGATGCTGCGCCCCGAGGTCTGACACTCCGGCTGTGAACGGCGACGCCGGATCGATGACCGAAAATTCGGATATATCGCGCTATCTTGCATCGGGTGATCCAGGCCTTCGGATTGACCAGCAATGCCCGCGAGGGGTATCCGCCTGCCGTCGACGACGTCTCCTTCGAGGCGCGGCCGGGCTGTGTCACGGCGCTCCTGGGCGCGTCGGGCGCGGGCAAGACGACGACGCTCCGACTGATGCTCGAACTGCAACAGGGCCGCGGGATCACCTACTTCAAAGGGCGGCCCCTGCATCGCATCGCTCACCCGTCGCGCGAGGTGGGCGTGGTCCTGGGTGACGTACCCGGGCACCCGGCACGCTCGGTCCGCGGCCATCTGCGCATGCTGTGCGCCGCGGCGGGAGTGTCCGTCCGGCGCGCCGACGAGGTGCTCGAAGCGGTCGGTCTCGTCAGCCTGGGCGAGGAACGCCTGAGCACGCTCTCGGGAGGCATGGACCGCCGGCTCGGCCTGGCCTGCGCCCTGCTGCCCGGCCCGCACACGCTCGTGCTGGACGATCCCACGGACGGGCTGTCCGACCGGGAAGGCCGCTGGCTGCACGGCATGCTGCGCGCGCACGCGGCGCAGGGCGGCACGGTTCTGTTCACCACGGCCGACCCCAAGGAGGCCGCCCGCACCGCCGACCGGGTCGTCACCCTGGAGCAGGGTCGGCTCGTCGCCGACCAGAAGGGCGCGGAGTTCGCCCGCACCCGGCTGCGCCCCCGTGTCGCCGTCCGCAGCCCGCACGCCGCCCGTCTTGCCGTCCTCCTGGCCAAGGAGGCCCGCCACGCCCGGCGCTCCGTCGAGGTCGTGCCGGAGGGCGGCAACCGCCTCTCTGTGTACGGCAGTACGACGGCCGAGGTCGGCGAGACCGCGTTCCGCCACGGGATCCTCGTCCACCAACTCGCCGACGAGGTCGGCGACATGGGACCCGGTGCCGGAGCGCATCCGTCGGACGGGCGGGACGGCGCCACCGACCGGCCGTCTGCAGACGGCGGGCCCCGCGACGCGGGTGAGGCGCAGGCGGCGAGCCGACGGCCAACCGCTGAGGGGCAGCCCGTGGTCGGGCAACCGCGCAAGGGCGGTCACCCCGGTGCGGACGAGGCGTCCGCCGCGGGGCGGTCGCAGGCCGCTCGTGAGTCCTCGGCAGGAGATCGAGCGCAGACCACGGGTGGGCTGTCGGCGATGGATCGAGCCCACGCCGCTCACGAACGCTCCGCGGGGGACCGGGCCCAGACCGCCGGCGCACTGTGGACGCGAGGTCAGTCACAGCGCGACGGCGACTCGGCCGACGCCGACACGGCACCGTCGATCCCCGCCCCCACGGCCGCGACGACCACCACGGCCGCCACCGCCCCGCACTCCTCTCAGGTCGCCGACGCGGCCCAGGTCATCCAGACACCGACAGGCACCTCCACCGCGGCGCGGTCCAGCCGCACGCCACTCGCCGACGCGGACGAGCGGCACGACCAGCATGCCGCAGCTGGTCATCGGCCCGTCGCGAGCGGCCCCGGGCGCTGTGACGCAAACCCCGCTCTCGATGCCGGGTCCCCCCTGCCACCCCCCATCTCGGTCCGCTCCGCCCCCGGCCCTCTCCGCCCCCTCCGCTACGAACTCCGCCGTGCCGCCGGCATCGGCACGGGGTTCCTCACCTGTGGCGCCGTGCTCGTGGTGTCCGCGCTCGCCGCCGTCCTGCTCGCCCGCGTCGGTCACACCCCGCAGACGCGCCTGTTCGCGGCATGGCCCCTGGAGCTGCCCCTGCCGCCCGCGGCGCTCGGCGCGGGACTGCTCGGCGCGCTGGCCTTCGGCGACGAGTTCCGCCACCCCGCCCTGGCGGCGGACCGCGGCACGGTACCCCGCAGGCTGGGGCTGCTCACCGCGAAACTCCTCGTCTCCGGCGCCACGGCGGTGATGCTCGCCTTCCTCACCGTGGGCTGCGACGCCGAAGTGCTCTATGTCGTCTACGGCCGGGAGCTCACGAAGGTTCCCGCCGACTGGCTGCCGCTCGGGGCGAGTTGGTTCGGGCTCGTCGTGGGGTGCGCCTGGGCCGGCGTGCTGGCCGCGGGAGTCTTCCGGTCCACCACGGCCGGGCTCGCCGCGGTGGTCGCCGTACCGGTCGTGGTCGTACCCCTGGTGCAGAAGGCGCTCGAGGGGCCTGCCGTGCGGATGGCGGCGGACTTTCCGGTGCGGATGCACGAGATCTTCCTGCTGCAGTGGCCCTTCGGGGGCGAGCGCTACCTGGCCGCCGCGGCCCGGTTGATCGCCCAACCCGTGGGCGGCGCGCTGACGTTGTCGCTGACCGCCCTGCTCTGCGCGTACGTGCTGACGAGCCTGCGGAGCAGGCTCAGATGACTACCCTCGGTACGCTTCCGACCCCACCGTGCGCACAACTCCCCGCCGAAAGCTCATTTCTTTCCGATAAGGCGTCAATTGCGACGGCGTGAGCGATCACCCTTTCGTGTGCTTTTCACCAAAGACCTCAAGGGAGTTGGAGACGGCGCCGACAAAGGATCCGTGAGTACCCTTGCGCACACCATGATGACCGCCGCCCGCTCCGCCGACTCAGGTCTGACCGGCCCGGGCGAACTCGACCGCTACCCCTACGCCGAGGCCCCCGGCGCCGACCGCGTGGGAACGCCCGTCTGGGAGGGCGCGGACCCCGAACTGGGCCGTGTGGGCCGACGAGCCGCGGGCAGCCGCGGCCGCGGACTGCACGGCCAGCTCGTCCAGCAGCTGGGCCAGATGATCGTCTCGGGGGACCTGGGCGCGGACCGCCCGCTGGTGCCCGAGGAGATCGGCCAGCGCTTCGAGGTCTCCCGCACCGTCGTCCGCGAGTCCCTCCGCGTCCTGGAGGCCAAGGGGCTCGTCAGCGCCCGCCCGAACGTCGGCACGCGCGTGCGTCCCGTCAGCGACTGGAACCTCCTCGACCCGGACATCATCGAATGGCGCGCCTTCGGGCCACAGCGGGACGACCAGCGGCGCGAGCTGAGCGAGCTGCGGTGGACGATCGAGCCGCTCGCCGCGCGCCTCGCCGCGGGACACGGGCGTGAGGACGTCCAGCAGCGCCTCTCCGACATGGTCGAGATCATGAGCCACGCGATGGCTCAGGGCGACGCGCTCACCTTCTCCCGCGCCGACGCCGAGTTCCACGCGCTGCTGATCCAGATGGCGGGCAACCGCATGCTGGAGCACCTCTCCGGCATCGTGTCGGCCGCCCTCCAGGTCTCCGGCGGCCCGGTCACCGGCTGCGAGCGGCCGAACGAGACCTCCCTCGCCCAGCACGCGCGGATCGTCGACGCGCTCGGCACCGGGGACGGCGCGGCGGCCGAGGCGGCCATGCGTCAACTGCTCACCGTGCATCCCGAGGTCGAGCGCGTGGTGCCCGCCCCGCGCGAGCACTGACCCGCACCTCGGGCGGTGGGGTCGTGGTGTGCCGCGTTCTCGTGGCGTCGCCGGGCCCGGGAACCGTCTGCCGCCGGGCCGTGCCGGGTCCTCTTGGAACCCGGCGCGGTCCGGCGGTGTGATCACCAGCGACCTCATCTGTCCATATCTGACCGTTTTAAGCGCTTACGGGGTGTGACTCGGGCCACGCAGATTGGGCGTAACGCTCGTGGGAACAACGCGATGACCTAAGAGGTGACTGCCGCGGAGGGAATACGGACGCCATGCAAGGCGCTGTGCATCTTCCCGGCCCCCGCCCGCGCCGTCGGCCCATCTCCAAGCCGGCGGTCGGCTCCTGTCCGTCTTGGACGGGGCCGGAAGCCGTTTTCCAACGTTCCGAGAGGTTGTTCGTGTCGGCCAGCACATCCCGTACGCTCCCGCCGGAGATCGCCGAGTCCGTCTCTGTCATGGCGCTCATTGAGCGGGGAAAGGCTGAGGGGCAGATCGCCGGCGACGATGTGCGTCGGGCCTTCGAAGCTGACCAGATCCCGGCCACTCAGTGGAAGAACGTACTGCGCAGCCTCAACCAGATCCTCGAGGAAGAGGGTGTGACGCTGATGGTCAGTGCCGCGGAACCCAAGCGGACCCGGAAGAGCGTCGCAGCGAAGAGTCCGGCCAAGCGCACCGCCACCAAGACGGTCGCGGCGAAGACGGTGGCCACTAGGAAGGCCACCGCCACCACGGCCGCTCCGGCCATGCCCGCCGACCCTGCCGTCGCCGATCCCGCCGAGGAAGCCGCACCCGCCAAGAAGGCCGCAGCCAAGAAGACGACCGCCAAGAAGGCGGTCGCGAAGAAGACCGTCGCCAAGAAGACGGCGGCCAAGAAGACCACCGCCAAGAAGGACGACGCGGAGATTCTCGAGGACGAGGTGCTCGAGGACACCAAGGTCGCCGAGGAGCCCGAGGGCGCCGAGAGCGCGGGCTTCGTGCTGTCCGACGAGGACGAGGACGACGCCCCCGCGCAGCAGGTCGCCGCGGCCGGCGCCACCGCCGACCCGGTCAAGGACTACCTCAAGCAGATCGGCAAGGTCCCCCTGCTCAACGCCGAGCAGGAGGTCGAGCTGGCCAAGCGCATCGAGGCGGGTCTGTTCGCCGAGGACAAGCTGGCCAACTCCGACAAGCTGGCGCCGAAGCTCAAGCGCGAGCTGGAGATCATCGCCGAGGACGGCCGCCGTGCCAAGAACCACCTCCTGGAGGCCAACCTCCGTCTGGTGGTCTCCCTGGCCAAGCGCTACACAGGCCGCGGCATGCTCTTCCTGGACCTCATCCAGGAGGGCAACCTCGGTCTGATCCGTGCCGTCGAGAAGTTCGACTACACCAAGGGCTACAAGTTCTCCACCTACGCCACCTGGTGGATCCGTCAGGCGATCACCCGCGCCATGGCCGACCAGGCCCGCACCATCCGCATCCCGGTGCACATGGTCGAGGTCATCAACAAGCTCGCGCGCGTGCAGCGCCAGATGCTCCAGGACCTGGGCCGCGAGCCCACCCCGGAGGAGCTGGCCAAGGAGCTCGACATGACCCCGGAGAAGGTCATCGAGGTCCAGAAGTACGGCCGCGAGCCCATCTCGCTGCACACCCCGCTGGGCGAGGACGGCGACAGCGAGTTCGGTGACCTCATCGAGGACTCCGAGGCCGTGGTTCCGGCCGACGCGGTCAGCTTCACGCTGCTGCAGGAGCAGCTGCACTCGGTGCTCGACACGCTGTCCGAGCGCGAGGCGGGCGTCGTCTCCATGCGCTTCGGTCTCACCGACGGTCAGCCGAAGACCCTCGACGAGATCGGCAAGGTGTACGGCGTGACGCGTGAGCGCATCCGCCAGATCGAGTCCAAGACCATGTCGAAGCTGCGCCACCCGTCGCGTTCGCAGGTGCTGCGCGACTACCTCGACTAGCTCGCCCAGCTCGCCGCCTCGACCGGATCACGCTCGCAGGACGTCGAAGGCCCCGCCCCCGCGGCTGGTGCTTTCCAGGGGTCGTTGCAACACGTGGTCGTGTTGATCAGGCCGCGAGCAGTTTGTGCAGGCGCTCGGCTGGGGTTTCCCAGCCGAGTGTTGTGCGTGGGCGGCTGTTGAGTTCGGCAGCGACGGCGTCCAGGTCCTCGCGTGTGTGGAACCGACAGCTCGGTGCTCTTGGGGGAGTACTTCCGCAACAGGCCGTGGGTGTTTTCGTTGGAGCCGCGCTGCCAGGGCCGGCCGGGTCGCAGAACGCAGACCGGGATGTCCGTGGCGATGGTGAACCCGCGGTGGCGGCCGATCTGAGCTCCTTGGTCCCGGGTCAGGGACCGTTTCAGGTGGCGGGGGAGTCTGGACGGTCTCGACCAGGGCGCCGCGGACCAGCTCGGTGCCGGGTCCATGAGGCAGGTGCAGGAGCATCACGTAGCGGGTGGAACGTTCGACGAGCGTGCCGATCGCGGAGGCGCTGTCCTTGCCGATGATCAGATCGCCCTCCCAGTGGCCGGGCACGGCCCTGTCCTCGGCTTCGGCGGGCCGTTCCCTGATCATCACCATGGGATCGCGGAAGCGGGGCTGCCGCCGCTGCTGTTGCCAGGCGGCGGGGCTGCGCATCACACGGCCGGTCCGGAGCGCCTTGGCCAGCTCGCGGCGCAGCTCTTGCCGGATCGTCGGCATCCAACACGAAGAGCGGCCGCCGATGGCGTAACGGCCGCAGCGCCGACCGCAAGCAGAAGGCGGCACCACCAGAGCCGGTCGGCGATGTAGATCCGCTCGTCCTCGCGCAGGTATCTGGACGCGCCAGAAGGCGCACCATCGGTCGAACAGCCTGTTCGTTGCTGAAGCCCTGCTGCCTGAGCTGGAAGTATGCCTCCCGCTCACGCAGCAGCTTCTTCCGGCCCTGAGCCACGGTCCGCAGCTCCCGGATCTTGAAGTCCATCGCATCCCCGGAACTGGGGCGTTGCGACGACCACCAGAACGGAAGGGTGCGGGAGCCGGGCCTTCGTGCTGCGGGCCGTGGCGCTCTGGATCACTCTGGGTGTCCCAACACCACGCAGAGTGAGGAGCGTGTATGCGTCGAGTCTGTACCCGGGCGTTGATCCGGCCGCTGTTCCTGGCGGCCGTCACGGCCGCCATACCGTTGACCAGTGCGGTCCCCGTGGCCGCCGACAGTGTTGTCGTGGGGGGGTATCCGGTCGAGGTCTCCGAAAGCCCGTGGACGGTGGCGCTCTCCAGCCGTGACCGGTTCGGGGGTACGCGGGCGGGGCAGTTCTGCGGAGGGGTGGCGGTCGGCCGGACCACGGTGCTGACGGCGGCCCACTGCCTGGCCGAGGAGGTCCTGGGGGCACCCCCCGACAAGATGCCCGACCTCAAGGTCATCACCGGTCGTACGAACCTGCTGTCGGCCGGGGGTGAGGAGATCGCCGTTCGCGACGCGCGGGTCAATCCCGGCTACGACGAGGTCGCCAACGCCGGCGACTTCGCCGTGCTGACCCTGGCCAAGCCCTTGCCGCAGAGCTCGGTCGTCGCCATGGCGGCCGCGGGTGACCCGGCGTACGCGCCCGGAACGGAGGCCGTGGTCTCCGGGTGGGGTGATACGACCGGCGCCGGCGACTACACCCGGCAGTTGCATGCCGCACGCGTGCGCGTGCTGCCCGACGCCCTCTGCGCGGAGGCCTATCCCGGCGGGCCGGACGGTGCGTACCGGTCCGACTCCATGCTGTGCGCGGGCGAGGTCATGGGCGGGCCGGACGCCTGTCAGGGCGACAGCGGGGGCCCGCTGGTCGCTCAGGGGCGGTTGATCGGGCTGGTGTCGTGGGGGAACGGCTGCGGGCGGCCGGGGAGCCCCGGCGTCTACACGAGGGTGTCCGACATCGTGCGCACACCGGACTGGAGCGGCAGCGGACCTCGGAGGCCGCAGAAAGGCGCCTGAGGGGCCTTGTGGGCCCGCGCGGACACGGCGGCGAGCTCGGACGAGCCACGAGTACGGGCGGCCGCCCCTGGGAGCAGGGGCGGCCGCCCGTTCACCGGCCTGTGCCGGGGCTGGCTCGTCGTGTGCGAGATGTCAGCGCTCTTCTTCGGACGGAGTGTTGGGAACGGTCGTCAGCCGCTCCGTCTCGTCCTGTATCTCAGCGGCGATCTTCTTGAGTTCCGGCTCGAACTTGCGGCCGTGGTGGGCGCAGAAGAGCAGTTCTCCGCCGCTGAGCAGGACGACGCGCAGGTATGCCTGGGCGCCGCAGCGGTCGCAGCGATCGGCGGCCGTCAACGGGCTCGCGGGGGTCAGAACAGTAGTCACGTCGCCTCTTCTCTAGCTCGACGAGCTGTCGTACCAGGGTCAACATCCAACCAGCCCGAAAACGTTCCCGCTCGTGGCTTTTCCTCGAAAAAAAATCTTTCCCAGGGCGGCTGTCTGCTGCCGGTTGGCGGCGAATGTGCCGTATTGCGTGTCTTGTGTACGGGTTCGCGCTGTCAGTGTCAGTAGGTCCGTCCTCCCGGCTGGCTTGCCGGTTGTTCATGAGGACGTGCCCGGAGCCTAAATGGTTCATGCCTCGAAGGGAACGTGATATGTGCTTCACTCCATCGAGGGATCGAACATGCATGCGAGTCTGGACTAGTCTGAGTTCATGACGAGGGTGGCGTTACACCGGCTCTACCAGGCCTCGGTACCCTCTGAGCGGCGACCGAAGCCGGCCCCTTACCCAAAAGGGGCTCACCTGAAATTCAGCGAGGAGCGAACCGCGTGACCGCCGAGACGTCCGTGCCGTCCACAGCGCTGCTGGCAGGAGCAGACCGGGACGGTTCCAACTACACCGCGCGGCACCTGCTCGTCCTCGAGGGCCTCGAAGCCGTGCGCAAGCGCCCTGGCATGTACATCGGCTCGACCGACAGTCGTGGCCTGATGCACTGCCTGTGGGAGATCATCGACAACGCAGTGGACGAAGCCCTCGGTGGCTACGGCGACCACATCGAGGTGATCCTCCACGACGACGGCTCTGTGGAGGTCCGGGACAACGGCCGCGGCATCCCCGTGGACGTCGAGCCCAAGACGGGCCTCTCCGGCGTCGAGGTCGTCATGACCAAGCTGCACGCCGGCGGCAAGTTCGGCGGGGGCTCGTACGCCGCCTCCGGTGGTCTGCACGGCGTCGGCGCCTCCGTGGTGAACGCGCTGTCCGCCCGCCTGGACGTCGAGGTCGACCGCGGCGGCCACACTCACGCCATCAGCTTCCGGCGCGGTGTTCCCGGGGCCTTCGCCGGGAACGGCGCGGACGCCAAGTTCGAGGCCAAGAGCGGCCTGCGCAAGACCAAGAAGGTCCCGAGGACCCGCAGCGGCACGCGCGTGCGGTACTGGGCCGACCGGCAGATCTTCCTCAAGGACGCGAAGCTCTCCCTGGAGACGCTGCACCAGCGCGCCCGGCAGACCGCCTTCCTGGTACCCGGCCTGACCATCGTCGTCCGCGACGAGTACGGCCTGGGCGAGGGCGGCAGCAAGGGTGAGGAGTCCTTCCGCTTCGACGGCGGCATCAGCGAGTTCTGCGAGTACCTGGCCACCGACAAGCCGGTCTGCGACGTCCTCCGCTTCACCGGTCAGGGCAGCTTCAAGGAGACCGTCCCGGTCCTGGACGACCACGGTCAGATGACCCCCACCGAGGTCACCCGCGAGCTCGGCGTCGACGTGGCGATGCGCTGGGGCACCGGCTACGACACGACCGTGAGGTCGTTCGTCAACATCATCGCCACCCCCAAGGGCGGCACCCACGTCGCCGGCTTCGAGCAGGCCGTCACCAAGACGATGAACGAGGTGCTGCGCGCCAAGAAGCTGCTGCGCGTCGCCGAGGACGACATCGTCAAGGACGACGCCCTGGAGGGCCTCACCGCCGTCGTCACCGTGCGCCTGGCCGAGCCGCAGTTCGAGGGTCAGACCAAGGAGGTCCTCGGTACTTCGGCGGCCCGCCGCATCGTGAACAACGTGGTCACCAAGGAGCTCAAGGCGTTCCTGACGTCCTCCAAGCGCGACGCCGCCGCCCAGGCCCGGGTGGTCCTGGAGAAGGCGGTCGCCGCCGCCCGTACGCGCATCGCGGCCCGCCAGCACAAGGACGCACAGCGCAGGAAGACGGCCCTGGAGTCCTCCTCGCTGCCCGCCAAGCTCGCCGACTGCCGCAGCGACGACGTGGACCGCAGCGAGCTGTTCATCGTCGAGGGCGACTCCGCGCTCGGTACGGCGAAGCTCGCCCGGAACTCCGAGTTCCAGGCGCTGCTGCCGATCCGCGGCAAGATCCTCAACGTCCAGAAGTCGTCCGTGACCGACATGCTGAAGAACGCCGAGTGCGGCGCGATCATCCAGGTCATAGGGGCGGGGTCGGGCCGGACCTTCGACCTCGACGCGGCCCGCTACGGCAAGATCATCATGATGACCGACGCCGACGTGGACGGTTCCCACATCCGCTGTCTGCTGCTGACGCTCTTCCAGCGCTACATGCGGCCCATGGTCGAGGCCGGCCGGGTGTTCGCGGCGGTGCCGCCGCTGCACCGCATCGAGCTCGTCCAGCCGAAGAAGGGCCAGGACAAGTACGTCTACACGTACTCGGACCGTGAGCTGCGCGACAAGCTCATGGAGTTCCAGAGCAAGGGCGTCCGGTACAAGGACTCCATCCAGCGCTACAAGGGTCTGGGCGAGATGGACGCCGACCAGCTCGCCGAGACGACGATGGATCCGCGCCACCGCACCCTGCGCCGGATCAACCTCTCCGACCTCGAAGCCGCCGAACAGGTCTTCGATCTGCTGATGGGCAACGAGGTGGCGCCCCGCAAGGAGTTCATCTCGAGCTCGGCGGCGACGCTGGACCGGTCGCGGATCGACGCGTAGGCGCTACGCTCGGCGTTGGCCGGGCGGGGTGCCGTGCGGACGGGCGCGGTGCCTGGAGTGCGGGCGTTGCGGTACGGCTGAGGCGGGGCGGCGCTCACGTCCGCGTCCCGGCCGGTTGGCCGAGCCGGTGGTGGCCGGTGAGCCGCTGCGGGCCCGGCCTGTGTCACTCGGCGACGCGGGCTCGGGCTGGGCCGATTCCTGGTGCCTTGATTCAAGACGCCGGGGCCAGGGGCGGGGCCTGCAATGCCCGAACGGCGTTGCCCCGCCCGGCCCGGCCGGCCTGGCCCCGGCCGCCCCGGTGTATGCCCGTCCCAGCCGACTGCGCCGCTGCTTCTCCACCCGTGGGTGGAGACAGCCGACGGGTACGGATCCACCCGCGGATCCACCCGGGCTCCGATCTGCTGACCTGCGAATTTCCGTAGCTTCGAAGGCGTCGGCAGCGCTCGCTGCCGGCTCTCTCTTCCGCTCACGGAGGCTGTGATGCCCGGGCTCGTCGACGCGTTGGTGATCGTGGCCGTTGTCGTGCTGGTGATCGTGCGCCAGTTCCGCGCCCAAGCGATCAGTACCGGCCGGCGGTGGTGGCTCGCGCCCGCGGTTCTGACGGTCGTGGCCCTGCGGGAGCCCGGCATGGTCGACGCGCACCAACGCACCGAGTCCGTGCTGCTGCTCTCCACCGAGCTGCTCATAGGCCTGGCCACCGGCGCCGGCTGGGCGTGGACCACCCGCATGTGGCGGGAACCGGACGGAGTCGTGTGGGGCAAGAGCAGCAAGGCGAGCGTGGCCGTCTGGACCGTCGGCATCGCCCTGCGGGCCGGTCTCTTCGGCCTCGGTGCGCTGCTCGGCGTCCACCCGGACAGCTCCGCCCTGCTCCTCGCGCTCGCCGGCACCCTGCTCGTCCGCTCCGGGATTCTGGTCTGGCGGGCGCAGTCCCTGCCGACGGCGGCCGGCCCGCCGCGAGGCCCGGCCACGGCGTACGGTGACGTCATGCCGCGGCCCGCGTGGAAGGAGCGCGTGTGACGGACAACGCCTGGACGCGCTGGCCCTCCCGCGAGGCGCTCGGCCGGGTGGGCGTCTCCCGGCCGAGACGGATGCTCGCCTGGGCCGTACGGCTGGTCGTTCTCGCCCTGCTGCTGTGGGGTGCCTTCGACGACCACCATGTGCACGGCTGGGGAACCGTCGCGGCCGTGGGCGGAATCCTCCTGGCCGGAGCCCTCTCCTGGGCCTTCTACCGGTCCACCTGCCAGCACCGGCTGTGGACGTCGCTCGCGGTCGTCACGCTGCTGCTGGGCCTGGCGGTCGTGGCTCAGTGGACCGGGTTCCGCGGGCCGGCCCTCGTCGTCTGGTGCGGCTGTGCGATCTCCTCGCTGGAGCGGATGCCCCTCGGGGCGGCTACTCCCGTGGCCTCCGTGGCTCTCGCCTCCTTCTCCGCGGTCAACAACGACGTCTGGCTGACCACCGCGGCCACCGTCACAGGCATGGCCCTCGCCGGCTATGTGCTCCGGCTCGACGCCGAGGCGCGGGGCAACGCCCAGCGGCTGCTGGCCCAGGAGCGGGCCGCCCGGTCGGCCGAGGCGGAGTCCGCGGCGCTTGCGGAGCGGGCCAGGATCGCGCGGGAGATCCACGACGTCCTGGCCCACAGCCTTTCCGCCCAGCTCGTGCACCTGGAGGCGGCCCGGCTGCTGATCGAGCGGGGCGTGGACCGGGAGCAGATCCTCGAGCGGGTGGTGGCGGCGCGGGCAATGGCCAGTGACGGTCTCGCCGAGACCCGGCAGGCGCTCTCCGCGCTGCGCGGCGAGCTGACACCGCTGGAGGACTTCCTGGCCGAGCTCGTCAGCGTGGCCGACGGCGCCGACGTCACCGTCACGGGGGACCGCAGGCAGCTGCCCGCCGAGGTGTCTCAGGCCGTGCGCAGGGTCGCCCAGGAGGCGCTGACGAACGTGCGCAAGCACGCCCGCGGAGCCAAGGTCCGGATACGGCTGGACTACAGCGAGCACCAGGTGACGCTGAACGTGAGCGACTCGGGCGGAACGCCGGGCGAACTGACCGGGGCGGGCGCGGGATACGGTCTGCTGGGCATGCGGGAGCGTGCCGAGTTGCTGGGCGGTTCGCTCGACGCCGGGCCGCGGGAGGAGGGATTCGTGGTGACGCTGAAGGTGCCTGTATGACGGAGGAGGCCGAGAAGAAGCCCGCGCGGGTGATCGTCGTGGACGACCAGACCGTGGTCCGGGAGGGCATCGTGATGCTGCTCGGGCTGCTGCCGGGCGTCGAGGTCGTCGGGGCCGCGGGCGACGGGGAGGAAGCGGTGCGGCTGGTCGCCGAACTCGCACCGGACGTGGCACTGATGGACCTGCGGATGCCCCGTTGCGACGGCGTGGAGGCGACCCGGCGGATCCGGGCGGAGTACCCCGGGACCCAGGTCGTCGTGCTTACCACCTTCGCGGACGACGAGTCGCTGTTCCCCGCGCTGAGAGCGGGGGCGCGCGGATACCTCACCAAGGACGCGGGTGGCGACGAGATCGTGCGGGCCGTGGAGAGCGTGCTGTCGGGGGATGCGGGGCTGTCGCCGAGCGTGCAACGGCGTTTGCTGGAGCGGCTGTCGGAGCCCGAGCCGCAGTCGGCACCCGCCGCGGCACCGGACGGGCTGACCGCTCGGGAGACCGAGGTGCTGGTGCTGATCGCCGAGGGTCTCACCAACCAGGAGATCGCCCGCAAGCTGCATGTCTCCACCGCGACCGTGAAGACCCACATCAACAACCTCTTCGCCAAGACGGGTCTCAAGGACCGCGCCCAAGCCGTCCGTTACGCGTACGGAAAGGGCCTGGTGCGCCCACCAGCGGGTTGAGTCACCTGATGGGGTGAAGAGCCAGGAGAAGAACAGTCGGGGACCTTCCCGATCTGTCCATCCTTGGACATGCAGTCAAGCAACGGTCGTTATCGCCCAGACGGGGGCGGTCCGGACAGTGCGGTCGAGAACCCCGACGGCCATGGTCCGGCTCCTCACGACATGAGGCACGAGGACCCTTGGTACGACGCGCTGGCCTCCGGCTGGGGCGAGTTGGACGGCACGGGTCTGTCCGCCGCGGCCGCCGTACCGGTCGCGCGCGCCGGGCAGGAGGATCCGGGGGATCACGCTCGTGACGTCTATCTCGAAGTCCAGCGCAGTGCTGCCTTTCAGGAGGTACGGGGCCGGTACCGGGGGTTCGTGGTGCCCGGGGTGGTCGTCTTCCTCGGGTGGTACGTGGGTTACGTGGTGACCGCGACGGCCGCGCCCGGCCTCATGGCCCGGCCGGTGGCGGGCGCGGTGAACGTGGCGATGCTCGCAGGGCTCGGGCAGTTCCTCACCACTTTCCTGTTCACCTGGGCCTACTCCCGGCACGCGCGCCTGCGCAGGGACCGGGCAGCCCTCGAACTTCGCTGGGACACTCAGGAACTGGCGCGCGGCAACAGGGGCGGTGGGTTGTGACGGGTCATCATCAGACGCTTACGTTCGGGCTGTTCAGCGTGTTCGTGGTCGTCACCCTGGCGATCACGACGTGGGTGAGTCGGCACCGGCGAGGCTCAGCGGAGGAGTTCTACGCGGGCGGTCGGCTCTTCTCTCCCATGGAGAATGGTTTTGCCCTCGCGGGCGACTATGTATCGGCCGCATCCTTCCTGGGCGTGACCGGGCTGATCGCGCTGTTCGGCTACGACGGTCTGCTGTATGCGGTGGGTTTCCTCGTCGCCTGGCTGGTGGTCTTGTTCCTGGTCGCCGAACTGGTCCGCAACTGCGGGCGGTTCACCCTCGCCGACGTGATCGCCGCGCGGATGAGCGAGCGGCCGGTGCGGATCGCCGCGGGAACTTCCTCGGTCACCGTGTCCGTTCTGTATCTGGTGGCGCAAATGGTGGGTGCGGGCAGCCTGGTCGCGTTGCTGCTCGGGCGGACCGGCGAGGCGGCGCAGGCCTGGACCGTTATCGGTGTCGGCGCCCTCATGGTGATCTATGTGTCGTTGGGAGGGATGCGGGCCACGACGTGGATCCAGATCGTGAAGGCGGTCCTGCTGCTCAGCGGCACCGTCGCGCTGACCGTGCTCGTCCTGGTGCGGTTCCACGGCGACATCGACCGGATGCTGCTCACGGCCGCCGAGCGCAGCGGCCACGGGAAGGCCTTCCTGGCGCCTGGTCTCAAGTACGGCGGGGACTGGACCGCGCGCCTGGACTTCATCAGCCTGGGTCTCGCACTCGTGCTGGGCACGGCGGGTCTGCCGCACATCCTGTCGCGCTTCTACACGGTGCCGACCGCTCGGGCCGCGCGTCGTTCGACGGTCTGGTCGATCGGTCTGATCGGCGGCTTCTACCTGATGACGATCGTCCTCGGGCTCGGTGCGGCCGCGATCGTCGGGCCGGAGGCGCTCCGCAGGTCGAACGCGGCCGGGAACACGGCGGTTCCGTTGCTCGCGCTCGACCTGGGCGGTGGCGCGGACTCCACGGGCGGAACGGTTCTCTTCGCGGTCGTGGCGGCGGTCGCCTTCGCCACGATCCTCGCGGTGGTCGCCGGGATCACGCTCGCCTCGTCGGCGTCCGTGGCCCACGACCTCTACGCCTCCCTGCGACGCGGGCGCGCCGAGCCGCGCAGCGAGGTGACCGTGGCGCGGGCCGCGGCGGTCGGCATCGGCGTGGTCGCGATCGCACTCGGCCTGCTGGCCCGCGACCTCAACGTCGCCTTCCTGGTGGGTCTCGCCTTCGCTGTGGCCGCGTCGGCGAACCTGCCGGTGCTGCTCTACTCGCTGTTCTGGCGCGGCTTCACCACACGCGGCGCGGTGTGGGCCGTATACGGCGGGCTGATTCCGGCACTGGGGCTCGTCGCGCTGTCCCCGGTGGTGTCGGGCAGTCCGGGCTCGCTGTTCCCGGACGTCGACTTCCAGTACTTCCCGCTGCAGAACCCGGGCATCGTCTCCATTCCGCTGGGCTTCCTGGCGGGCTGGCTCGGCACGGTCACCTCGGCCGAGGCCCCGGACGAGGCCGGGTACGCGGAGACCGAGGTGCGGTCGCTGACCGGGGCGGGGGCCGTGTAGAGCGGTGGGCGGACGGGGCTGAACGCGGGTCCGGCCGGTGAACCGTTACGGCGCCACCCACGCGTACCGGTGTTCCGGCCGGCCGGTGTCTCCGTACTTCAGGGAGAGGCGGAGCCGGCCCGCCTGTTCCAGGTGGCGCAGATAGCGCTGGGCGGTGGAGCGGCTCAGGCCGGTCTCGGCGGCGACCTCGTGGGCCGACAGCGGATGCTCGGCGCGGTGCAGGACCCCGCAGATGAGGTCCGTGGTGGGCTCCGAGTGGCCGCTGGGCAGCCCTGGAGAGGACGGCGCGGGGGCGGTCCGCAGCGCGCCGAAGATCCGGTCGACCTGCTCCTGGCCCGTCAGACCCCGGCCGCCGACCCGGTCGACCGTGCGGCGCAGGGCGGCATACGAGTCCAGGCGGGTGCGCAGCGCCGCGAAGGTGAACGGCTTGACCAGGTAGTGCAGGGCGCCCAGGCGCATCGCCCTCTGCACCGTCGTCACGTCACTGGCCGCCGTGATCATGATGACGTCGGCGCCGTGCCCCTGTTCGCGCATGCTGTGCACCAGTTCGAGGCCCGTCCGGTCCGGCAGATAGTGGTCGAGCAGGACCAGGTCGATGGGTCCGCGTTCCACGGCGGCCAGTGCCTGGGCGGCGGAGTGCGCGCGGGCGGCCACCCGGAAGCCGGGAACCTTTCCCACGTACTTGGCGTTTATCTCGGCGACACGGAAGTCGTCGTCCACGACCAGGACGTCAATCATCAGGCCTCTCCTTCAAGGCCGACGAGCGTTGAGCCCGTGTTTCGGCTCCGTTGTTGTATCCCGAGCAAAATGAGCACAACAGGCTCCAGCGAGCAAAAGAACAGCATGCGATCAGAAGACTGATGCTGTGGCCCGGGCCACACCTACCGTCCCGGACCATGAGCGCAGACACCAGCCCCGCCATCGAACTGCGGGGCGCGAGCAAGATATTCAGAACCCCGTCGGGGGGTCTGCACACGGCCGTCCGGGACCTGGATCTGACCGTCGGGCGCGGTGAGTTCGTGGCCGTCGTGGGCCCGACCGGCTGCGGCAAGTCCACCACGCTGACCCTGGTCAGCGGCCTGGAGGAGCCCACGGAGGGCGATGTGCTGGTCGCCGGGGACCCGGTGTCCGGCGTCGGCGACAAGGTCGGCTTCGTCTTCCAGCAGGACGCCACCTTCCCCTGGCGGACGGTCCTGTCCAACGTCATGGCGGGTCCTCGCTTCCGCGGCGTACCGAAGGCGGAGGCCAAGCAGAAGGCCCGTGAGTGGCTGGCCCGGGTCGGGCTCGCCGCCTTCGAGGACCGCTACCCCCATCAGCTCTCCGGCGGCCAGCGCAAGCGCGTCGCCCTCGCCGCCACCTTCGTCAACGACCCCGAGATCCTGCTGATGGACGAGCCCTTCTCGGCGCTCGACGTGCAGACCCGGGCGCTGATGTCGGACGAACTGCTGGAGCTGTGGGAGGGCAGCGGTGCCTCCGTCGTCTTCGTCACCCACGACCTGGAGGAGTCCATCGCGCTGGCCGACAAGGTCGTCGTGATGACCGCCGGGCCCGCGACCGTCAAGCAGGTCTTCGACATCGACCTGCCGCGCCCGCGCAAGGTCGAGCAGGTGCGCCTGGAGCCGCGGTTCATCGAGATCTACCGCGAGATATGGGAGTCCCTCGGCGAAGAGGTCCGCATCACCCGCGAGAGGGGTGCCGCGAATGTCGCCTGAGGTCATCAGCACGCCGGTCGTCGACACGGCGAAGGTCCCGGGCCGCGCGGAGTCGCGGGCCCAGGCCGCCCGCAGACGCAAGGCGGTCGTCACCGCCGCGCGGGTGCTCCTCCTGGTGGCCGTGCTCGGTCTGTGGGAGGCGCTGTCCCGGGCCAAGGTCATCGATCCGTTCAACTTCTCGATGCCGTCGAAGATATGGGAGCAGATCACCACCTGGGTGATGCACGGGACCGCTCAGGGCTCCCTGGGCGAGCAGATCTGGTACACGCTGCACGAGGCGCTGCTCGGCTGGGTCATCGGTGTGGTCGCCGGTGTGCTCTTCGGCATCGCTCTGGGACGGATCGCCTTCCTCGCCGATGTCCTTGGTCCATACATCAAGGTGCTCAACTCCATCCCCAGGATCGTCCTGGCCCCCATCTTCGTGATCTGGTTCGGCCTGGGCCCCGCCTCCAAGATCGCGTCGGCCGTGGTGCTGGTGTTCTTCCCGGTGTTCTTCAACGCCTTCCAGGGCGCCCGCGAGGTCGACCGCAACCTGGTCGCCAACGCCCGGATCCTCGGCGCGAGCGATCGCAGGGTGACGCTTCAGGTGGTCATCCCGTCGGCAACCTCCTGGATCTTCACCAGCCTCCACGTCAGCTTCGGCTTCGCCCTCATCGGCGCCATCGTCGGCGAGTACATCGGCGCCACCAAGGGCATCGGCCTGCTCGTCGCCCAGTCCCAGGGCACGTTCAACGCCGCCGGCGTCTACGCCGCCATGGTCATCCTGGCGGTCGTCGCACTCGTCGCCGAGGGACTGCTGACCTTCGCCGAGCGCCGCATCTTCCGGTGGAGGCCGGCCAACTCCGACCGCTGAGCCCGGTCCGCCGAGGGCCGCCGTGAAGCCCGGCGCTCCAAGACACCCCCCTTCCCCCCGCACCGCCCTCTCACAAGGACGTGAACCGCCATGCGCAAGACCGCCAGATACGCCTCGCTCGCCGCCTCCGGCCTGCTCGCCCTCTCCTCGCTCACCGCCTGCGCCAATGACGCGGCGAGCAGCACCTCCGCCGACGCCGGCAGCAAGGGCGACGGCAAGGGCACGAAGGTCAAGATCATGGTCGGTGGCCTGGACAAGGTCATCTACCTGCCGGCGATGCTCACCCAGCGCCTCGGCTACTTCGACTCCGAGGGCCTCGACGTGGAACTGCTCAGCGAGCCCGCCGGTGTCCAGGCCGAGACCGCGCTCGTCTCCGGCCAGGTCCAGGGCGCCGTCGGCTTCTACGACCACACCCTCGACCTCCAGACGAAGGGCAAGGCCGTGGAGTCCGTCGTCCAGTTCTCGCGCGCCCCCGGCGAGGTGGAGGTCGTCTCCACCAAGAAGGCGGGCGACATCACCTCGCCGAAGGACTTCAAGGGCAAGAAGCTCGGCATCACCGGTCTCGGTGCATCGACCGACTTCCTCACCAAGTACCTCGCGGTCAAGAACGGCGTGAAGGTCAGCGAGTTCACCCCGGTCGCCGTGGGCGCGGGTCCGACGTTCATCTCGGCGCTGCAGCAGGGCTCGATCGACGCCGGTATGACGACCGACCCGACCGTCGCCACGATCCTGGACAAGAAGGCCGGAAAGGTCCTCCTCGACATGCGGACGCCCGAGGGCTCGCAGGAGGCGCTGGGCGGCCCGTACCCGTCGTCCAGTCTGTACATGCAGACGGACTGGGTGAACGGCCACAAGGACACCGTCCAGAAGCTGGTCAACGCATTCGTCAAGACGCTCAAGTGGATGTCGACCCACAGCGCCTCCGAGATCGCGGCCAAGATGCCCGCCGACTACTCCCAGGGCGACAAGACGCTGTACGCCCAGGCCGTCAAGAGCACCCTGCCGATGTTCACCGACGACGGGGTGATGCCCACGAACGGCCCCGAGACCGTCGAGAAGGTCCTCAAGGCGTTCAACCCCAACATCAAGAACGCCAAGGTGGACCTGAGCAAGACGTACACGACCGAATTCGTCGAGACGGCCGCGAAGTCCGCGGGCTGACGGACCGCGCGGGCCCGGTCACGCGCGGGTCGCCCACACGTAACGGTGTTCCGGGCGGCCCGCGTCGCCGTACTTGAGGGTCAGCCTGGCCCGGCCGGTGCGCTCCAGCAGCTTCAGATAGCGCTGGGCGGTCTGCCGGCTCACCCCGGTCCGCTCGGCGATCTCCTGCGCCGACAGCGGACCCTCGGCGTTCATCAGGGACTGGCGCACCAGCTCGGCGGTGGTGGGGGAGTGCCCCTTGGGCAGTTCGGGCTCCGACGGCGCGGACAGCGCCCCGAAGATGCGGTCCACCTCCGCCTGTTCGGCCTCGCCGCCGCCGTCGAGGGTGCGGCGCAGCTGCGCGTACGCCTCGAGCTTCGCCCGCAGCCCCGCGAAAGCGAACGGCTTCACCAGGTACTGCAGGGCGCCCTGCCGCATCGCCGCCTGTACGGTCGACACGTCCCGGGCGGCCGTCACCATGATCACGTCGGTCTGGTGGCCTCGGTGGCGCATCTCCCGCACCACCGCCAGGCCCGTCTCGTCGGGCAGGTAGTGGTCCATGAGCACCAGGTCCAGCCGCGGCAGCGTCTCCAGCCGGCGCAGGGCCTCGGCCGCGCTGTGCGCCTCGCCGGCCACATGGAAGCCCGGAACCTTCTCCACGTAGGCGGCGTTGACCCGGGCGACCCGGACGTCGTCGTCCACGACAAGGACCTCGATCATCGCGCCTCCTCCTCGGCAGCGTTCGGCGCGGTCGCCGTGAGGGCCGGCTCCAGACCCGGTTCGCTCAGTGCCTCCGGCAGTAGGACCGTGAACTCCGCGCCGCCGCCGTCCGCCTCGCCGACCGTCGCGCTCCCGCCTTGCCGCTCGGCGAACCGGCGTACCAGGGACAGCCCCAGACCACGCTTGCCGTGCGCGGGCGGCTTCTTGGTGGACCACCCCTCGGTGAAGATCAGCTCCCGTTGCTCCGCCGGGATCCCGGGCCCCGTGTCGCGCACCCTGAGGACGGCCGTCCGCCCCTCGGCGCGCAACTCGACCTCCACGCGCGCGTGCGGGGTGCCCGCGACGGCGTCGAGCGCGTTGTCCACCAGGTTGCCCACGACCGTGACCAGCCCCCTGGGGTCGATCAGCCGGTCCGGCAGCCGGGTCCGGTCGGAGACCCACAGGGCCACCCCGCGCTCGGCCGCGACGGTCGCCTTGCCGACCAGCAGGGCGGCCAGCAGCGGGTCCTGGACCTTCTCGGTGACCTGCTCGGCGGTGACCCGGTGGTCGCCGACCACCTCGCCGACGAACTCCACGGCGTCGTCGTACATCTCCAGCTCGAGCAGGCCCAGCAGCGTGTGCATGCGGTTGGCGTGCTCGTGGTCCTGGGCGCGCAGGGCGTCGATCAGGCCGCGGGTGGAGTCGAGTTCGCGGCCGAGCTGCTCCAGCTCCGTGCGGTCGCGCAGGGTGGCCACCGCGCCGCCGTCGTCGGTGGGCATGCGGTTGGCGAGCAGCACCCGCTGGCCGCGCACGGTGAGCAGGTCGGTGCCGGTCACCCGGCCTGCCAGCACGTCGGTCGTACGACCTGCGCCGAGCGCCTCGTCCAGGGACCGGCCGACGGCCTCGTCACCGAGGCCGAGCAGGCGCCGCGCCTCGTCGTTGAGCAGGCGGATGCGGCCCGCGCGGTCGAGGGCGACGACGCCCTCCCGGATGCCGTGCAGCATCGCCTCGCGCTCCGCGAGCAGCGCCGATATGTCCGAGAAGGCCAGGTCCCGGGTCTGCCGCTGCACCCTGCGGGAGATCAGCCAGGCGGCCAGCGCGCCCACCGCGAGGGCGCCGCCCGCGTACGCGAACAGCCCCGGGATCGCGTTGATCAGCCGCGCCCGCACGCTGTCGTACGCGATGCCGACCGAGACCGCTCCGATGATCCGGTGGCCGGCGTCGTACAGCGGCACCTTGCCGCGGGCGGAGCGGCCCAGGGTGCCGCTGTCTATCTCCATGACCTCCTTGCCGGCGAGGGCCTTGCTGGGGTCGGTGGAGACGATGCCGCCGATCTGCTTCGGATCGGTGTGCGACCAGCGCACCCCCCGCCGGTCCATCACCACGATGTACTCGGCGCGGGTGGCCAGGCGGATGCGCTCCGCCTCCTTCTGCACCGGTCCGTCGACACTGGGCGGGGTGCTCCTGACCTCCTGGGCGATCTTCGGGTCCTGCGCGGTGGTCTGCGCGATCGCGAGCGCGCGGCGCATCGCCTCCTGGTCGAGCTGTTTGCTCAGCGGTGCCAGGAACAGCCCGGTCGCGAGTACCGCGACTCCCGCGGCGATCGCCACCTGCATCAGCAGGACCTGCGAGAACACCCGCCGTGGCAGACCGATGCGCCGACGGCGTGCGGGGGGAGTGGGGCTCATGACCACGACGGTACGTGGACGGGCGGGCGCTGCCGAAGGGGTGTGGCGTGGATCTCTTGACCAGTTCTTGAGAAAACGGTGATCCCGCGCGCGGAGCGCTCAGCCCGCCAGCCCCGCCGCCGTCAGCGCATGGACCGCCACCACGTCCATCCGGGCCGGTGAGCCGAGCACCGAGGCCCCGCAGCTCTCCGGGCGGGGCGGCAGCGAGGCGCCCTGGGCGACGATGACCCGCCAGTGGCGGCCGTCGGAGTGGGCGACGATCACCTGCCAGCGCGGCGCCGCGCCGTCCGTCCGTACGACGCTCAGCGCGTCGGCCGCGTACTCGCCCGTGGCCGAGCGCACGGCCAGTTCGGCCGCCTGCCCGGGCCGCTCCCAGGCGGACCGCCCGCGGCACCCCTCGGCGACGACACGGCCCTGCTGGACGCCGTGCAGGACCTCCTTGACGGCGTGGGCCTCGGCTCGGCCGTACGCGTATCCGTACGGCAGTACGAGCACCGTCGGGGAGAAGCGATGTCCACCCAGATGAGTGACCTCCCAGATGCCCCGCACTCCGGAGGTGGCCAGTTCGGCGGCGAGAGGGCGGCCCAGGAGGGCGCAGCAGCGGTCGCGCTTGCCGTTGGTGCAGACGAGGGCGAGCGGGCCGCCGGAGTGCGGCCGGCCTCCGAGTGCCGAGCCGAAGCTCCGGTGGTCACCGGCACCCAGGGCGGCGAAGTCGAGGTCGAGCAGACGGCGCGGATCGCGGGTGGTGGCGTGGTGCAGCCACACGTTCCCGGGGACCGTGTGCGCCACGTACACGTGGCGCACGGCGGGCGTCCCGGAATCGGCGTGGCGGCCGGGGCGCCGGATGAGCGCGATCCGGACGCCCGTGCCCTCGGCGGCGGCCTCCAGAGCGCGGCCCAGCGCGGGGTCGAGGTGGCTCGAAGTGAGCGCCTTGACACCCCACGGGCCGGTTTGTTCCAGCAGCAGCCACGTTGTCGCGGTGGCCGCGGTGCCGGAAACGGGTTCGTCGAGGCTCCGGGAGACGGTCGCACACCTACTCACACAGGTGAGCCTAACCTGACTTGCCTCGTGGTGACTTCCCGCCGCCCTTGTGTCCTACTCGGGCAGGGGCTGAGGCGGCTGCGGACCGACGTAGTGGCCGCTGGGGCGCATGCGCAGCGGGCGCTCCCCGTACTCCTCCAGGGCGTGGGCGATCCAGCCCGCGATCCGGGCGACGGCGAAGACCGTCTCGCCCGCGCTGGCGGGCATGCCGGTGGCGACCGTGAGCACGGCGAGGGCCAGGTCGACGTTGGCGTGCAGCGGTGTGTGGCGGGCGGTGGTGGCGACGATGTCGCGGGCCGCGAGGAGGGCGGGTTCGGCTTTCGGGACCTGCTCCAGAAGGCCGAACAGGACACGCGCGCGTGGATCCTCGCCCGTGTAGAGCCGGTGGCCCAGTCCGGGGATGCGGCGGCCGGCGCGGAGCTCGTCCGCGATCACCGGCACGGCGGTGCCCTGGTCCAGTACGTCGAGCAGCAGCCGGTGGGCGAGGCCGCTGGCCGCGCCGTGCAACGGGCCCTCGATCACCCCGAGTCCGGCCGAGACGGCCGCGTAGGCGTGCGCGCGGGCCGAGGCGGCCACGCGTACGGCGAGCGTCGATGCGGCCAGGTCGTGGTCGGCGAGCAGGGCGAGTGCCGTGTCCAGGACGCGCAGGGACGCGTCGTCGGCCTCGTGCCCCGTGAGCCGGCCCCAGAGCCGGTGGGCCAGGGGGCCGTCGTTCAGGTGGGCGAAGGGCTGCGGTGGCAGGGCTGCGACGAGGGTGGGGATGAGCACGCGCGCGGTGTTGAGTACGGCCTCCTCCGACAGGTCGAAGCGCAGCGGGTCCTCGGCGGCGGCGGCGATGGCCGCGACCCGCAGCCGGTCGGTGGGGGAGGTGTGCTCGGGCAGGGCCCGCACCGCGCGGCGGGCGACTGCGACGGCCGGTTCGGGCGCGGTGAAGGCGACGCCCGGGCACATCCGCCCGGTCCACAGCCACTCTGCCACCTCCTCGTAGGAGTGGCGCGCGGCGAGCTCGGTGGCGTCGACGCCCCGGTAGAAGTACCGGTCCTTGTCGATGAGCGTGATGCGGGTCCGTACGGACAGCTCACCGCCGGCGCCCGGACCGCCGCCACCTTCCCGCCTGTTGCGCCGGGCGAGGGCCGTCACCTCCTTGGCGTCGAAGGTACTGCCGCGACCGCCGGGCTCGCGCCTGCTGCTGAGCTGACCGCGGCTGACGTACGCGTACACGGTCTCGGGCTTCACGCCGAGCAACTCGGCGGTCTCCTTGGTGCTCAGCCGACGCCCGGGACGGCCGGGAGCGGGGTCTTGATCGCGCATGGGGCTCACGGTATCCGCCTCCCGATACATTGACTGGATCAATATTGACAGCTAATGAGTCAATCATGGACAGTCACATCAAGTCCAGGGAGGAAGAAACATGTCCATCAACAGGACCGCGGCCACTCTCGTCGACGTGCCGCGCGGACTCGCGGGCGTCGTCGTCACCGACACCGAGATCGGGGACGTCCGGGGACTCGAGGGCTTCTACCACTACCGCCAGTACTCCGCCGTCGACCTCGCGCGCAACCGCGGCTTCGAGGACGTCTGGCATCTCCTGGTCCACGGCGAACTGCCGGACGCCGAGCGGCGCGCCGCCTTCACCGCCGAGACCGCGGCGCTGCGCCGGCTGCCCGACGAGGTGCGGGCCGCCCTGCCCGCCCTCGCGGCGGCGAGCCGCGCCTCCGGTCCGCTGGCGGGCATGCGCACGGCACTGTCGCTGCTGGGCGCGGCGCAGGGGTTCCGGCCGGTGTACGACATCGACGCCGACCGGCGCCGTGCGGACACCGTCGCCGCCTGTGCGGCCGTACCCACCCTGCTCACCGCCCTCCACCGCCTGGGGCGGGGGCTCGATCCGGTGGAGCCGCGCGAGGACCTCTCGTACGCGGCCAACTACCTCTACATGCTGACCGGTTCCGAGCCGGACCGGCGGCGGGCCCGGGCGATCGAGCAGTACTTGATCTCAACCATTGATCACGGCTTCAACGCGTCAACCTTCACCGCCCGGGTCATCGCGTCGACCGGCGCGGACGTGGCGGCCTGCCTCGTGGGAGCCGTCGGCGCGCTCTCCGGGCCGCTGCACGGGGGTGCGCCGAGCCGTGCCCTCGACACCCTGGACGCCATCGGAACGCCGGAGCGGATCGACTCCTGGATCCGGGAACGCGTCCTCGCCGGCGAGCGCGTCATGGGCTTCGGGCACGCGATCTACCGCACGGAGGACCCCCGTTCACGGATGCTCCGCGACATCGCCCGGGGCTTCGGCGGACCGCGCGTCGACTTCGCCGTCGAGGTCGAGCGCCGGGTCGAGGCGATCCTCGCCGAGCTGAAGCCCGGGCGTGAACTCCACACGAACGTCGAGTTCTACGCGGGCGTGGTCATGGAACTGTGCGGCCTGCCCCGCGAGATGTTCACGCCCACCTTCGCGGCGGGGCGCGTGGTGGGCTGGAGCGCCAACATCCTGGAACAGGCGGAGGACTCGAAGATCATCCGCCCGGTGGCGCGGTATGTGGGCCCGGAGCCGCCCGTGGTGGTGCCGGCAGTGATGTGAACCGGCCCGAGGAGCCCGGGCGTGTGTCAGCAGCTCACTCTCCAAGAAGCTTCCCCAGCTCTGAGCGAGAACGAAGTGGCTGAAGGTGAGGTTCGCAAAAGCATCTGCCGGCGTCCGGAACGGGCCTCGTCGGGGAAGCCGCCCCACCCGTCGGCCAGGGTTTCGTCGTTCATGGCCATCTGGGTCAATTGCACGTGAAGACTTCGCATGTCGGATGTGGCACTGCGGCGCAGTTCATCGCGAGAGGCAATCAGTTCCTGTCGCTGGTGGGCGAGCTCTTGGCGCTGGAAGCGTAATTCTCGTTGACAGAAGAGCGTGACCACGAGTAAGAGGAGGGCGAGTCCGGAGAACACCGCACTCACGCCCCCGAAGTATTCACCGAGAGCACTTCGTTCTACTGCACTGCGCCTGTTTGCATTCATGCGCTCGACGCCGTCTGTCAGCCGGCTACTGATGGCGATGGAAGCCAGGCACACCGCAGCGATCGCCGCTGTCCCGGTGACCGGCCATGTGATGAGGGCGGCTGCGCGGCCTCGTGCCGGATCGGTTTCCACAGGTGCCTCCGCGGAGATGCGACTGAGTCGTCCTTGGTCGTCGTTCAGAGGGCAGAGGAGCGAGGCCCGGCGTCTGTCTGCCCGGGCCTCTTCTCCTTTCACTGAGCCGCTCGGAGGTATTGAGTGCGCTACTTGTTGGCTGTGCAGTCTTGCGGAGTCCGGTCAGGCGTCGGGAATATCCGATGTGGCCAGGATGAGGATGTCGCGGCTCACGATGATGATGCGCTCGTCCTTGGCCCGGGCGGCGTCGGCCGGGAGTTCCGGTTCCAGCTGGTCCGTCGCGTCGGTGCCGATGACGGCGAAGTTCCCGTCGCTGAGCTCGAAAAAATCTGGGCAGGTATCGCCCGTCATGCTTCCTCGCTCGCGCGGAGACGCACCAATGCGGCGCTCAATTGTTCGGATGTTTTCCAACCGTAACGATGTGCTGTGTTCAAACAGGTGTGGGCGAGGGACTCCGCAAACTGGTGAAGGCGACCAGAGGTTGGCAAGCGCTGTGTGCGGCTGCTGCACTCCCAGAGTGCCGAGCGGCTCTGATCGGCGGGGAGGCGGAGAGGAGACGCACGGAGGGAAGCAAGGGCCGCACGCCCCGCGCCATGCCCAACGCCTGCACCGCAAGGCCTGCTGACAGTCGTTCACTTCGCGGTGTTTCTTCCCGCTCGTATCCTGGGCCGGCATTCCATTCCCGTCCGTGCGCCGGGCCGTGAGCCGGTGCGCGCTTGCGCGTGAGAGAGGTCGCACGTTGGGGCACAGCCGCAGTCCGCAGCAGATCCCGGTCGTCGTACTCGCCGGTTTCCTCGGCTCCGGGAAGACCACGCTCCTCAACCATCTCCTCCACCGCAGCGGAGGCAGCCGCATCGGGGCGATCGTCAACGACTTCGGGGCCATCGAGATCGACGCCATGGCGGTCGCGGGGGCGCTCGGCGACTCCACCGTCTCCCTCGGCAACGGATGCCTGTGCTGCGCCGTCGACGCGAACGAACTCGACCTCTACCTGGAGCGGCTCGCCCATCCCGCCACCGGCATCGACGTCATCGTCATCGAGGCCAGCGGACTCGCCGAGCCCCAGGAACTCGTGCGCATGGTCCTGGCCAGCGAGCACCCGGGGATCGTGTACGGCGGTCTGGTCGAGGTGGTCGACGCCGCCGAGTTCCACGACACGCGCGCGAAGCACCCCGAGCTCGACCGGCATCTCACCCTCGCCGACCTGGTCGTGGTCAACAAGCTCGACCGGGCCGCGGACGGCGAGCGCGTCCTCGGCCTGGTCCGGTCCCTCACCGACCGCGCCGCCGTGGTCCCCGCCACCTACGGCCGCATCGACCCCGAGTTCCTCTTCGACTGCCGGCCGAGCGAGGAGCGCGTCGGGCAGTTGTCCTTCGACGACCTGCACGAGCACGCCGACGGGCACGCCGACCACCTGCACGCCGCGTACGACAGCCTCTCCTACGTCTCCGAGGTCCCCCTCGAACCGCGCAGGCTGATGGCCTTCCTCGACAGCCGGCCGGAGGGCCTCTACCGGATCAAGGGGTATGTCGACTTCGGCCCGTACGACCCCGGCAACCGGTACGCCGTGCACGCGGTCGGCCGCTTCCTGCGCTTCTACCCGGAGCCCTGGGGGCCCGCCGGCGCCCGCCTCACCCAGCTCGTCCTCATCGGCTCCGGCATCGACACCCCCACCCTCACCAAGGAACTCGAGGCGTGCCGGAACGACGCCCCACACGCCGACGAGCACGGCATGTGGGGCGTCCTGCGCTACGTACAGGCCCCTGAGGAGCACCATCCGGAGGGGTACGACTCCGAGGACCCGCCGGTCTAGCGGCGGAGGAGGGAGCCGACGCTCGAACCAGCTCGCGCGGGGCACCACCTTCGCCCCGCTCACCAGCGTCGATGAGGCACCGCCCATTTCCTGCGACTTGTGATCCGCCGGACAGGCCCTGTGGTCGGCGGGACCTAGAACACCGGTCCTGCCACCACCCACACCGTCTTCGGCAGCGACGTACCCGAACCGTCCCGGCGGGGATCCGGCTCCGGGAGTCCGACGGGCGTGCCGTCCTTCTGCGCCGCGCGCGCGGGGGCCGGGCCCGCCCAGGCGAAGGACAGGCAGTCCTCGCCCTTCAGGAACCGCTGGCAGCGCACGCCGCCGGTGGCCCGGCCCTTGCGCGGGTACTGGTCGAACGGGGTCAGCTTGGCGGTCGTCTGCACGGAGTCGTCCAGCGTGCCGCGCGAGCCCGCCACCGTGAAGACCACCGCGTCAGCCGCCGGGTCGACGGCGGTGAAGGAGATCACCTTCGCTCCCTCGGTGAGCTTGATGCCCGCCATGCCACCGGCGGGGCGGCCCTGCGGGCGGACGATGGACGCCTGGAAGCGCAGCAGCTGGGCGTCGTCGGTGATGAACACCAGGTCCTCCTCCCCGGTGCGCAGCTCCACCGCGCCGACGATCCGGTCGCCCTCCTTGAGCGTGATGACCTCCAGCTCCTCCTTGTTGGACGGGTAGTCGGGGACCACGCGCTTGACCACGCCCTGCTCCGTGCCGATCGCCAGGCCCGGCGACGACTCGTCCAGCGTGGTCAGGCAGATCACCGTCTCGTCGTCCTCCAGGGAGACGAACTCCGCCAGCGGCGCGCCCCCGGCGAGGTTCGGCGCCGTCGCCGTGTCGGGCAGCTGCGGCAGGTCGACCACGTTGATCCGCAGCAGCCGGCCGGCCGACGTCACCGCGCCCACCTCGCCGCGCGCGGTCGCCGGGACCGCCGAGACGATCACGTCGTGCTTGGTCCGGCGGACGTGGGCGTCCTCCGCGAAGGGCTCGCTGTTCGCAGTACGGGCCAGCAGACCCGTCGACGACAGCAGCACGCGGCACGGGTCGTCCGCCACCTGCAGCGGGACGGTCGCCGTCGTGGTGGCCGCCGACTCCAGCAGGACCGTGCGCCGGTCGGTGCCGAACTTCTTGGCCACGTTCGCCAGTTCGGCCGAGACCAGCTTGCGCAGCTCGGCGTCCGACTCCAGGATCCGGGTCAGCTCCTCGATCTCCGCGTTCAGCCGGTCCTTCTCCGCCTCCAGCTCGATGCGGTCGTACTTGGTGAGGCGCCGCAGCGGCGTGTCGAGGATGTACTGCGTCTGGATGTCGCTCAGGGAGAAGCGTTCCATCAGGCGCTCCTTCGCCTGCGCGGAGTTCTCGCTGGAGCGGATCAGGCGGATGACCTCGTCGATGTCCACCAGCGCCGTGAGCAGGCCCTCGACCAGGTGCAGGCGGTCGCGGCGCTTGCCGCGGCGGAACTCGCTGCGCCGCCGGACGACGTCGAAGCGGTGGTCGAGGTAGACCTCGAGGAGCTCCTTCAGGCCCAGGGTGAGCGGCTGGCCGTCGACCAGGGCGACGTTGTTGATGCCGAAGGACTCCTCCATCGGCGTCAGCTTGTAGAGCTGCTCCAGAACGGCCTCCGGGACGAAGCCGTTCTTGATCTCGATGACCAGGCGCAGGCCGTGCTGGCGGTCGGTGAGGTCCTTGACGTCGGCGATGCCCTGCAGCTTCTTCGAGCCGACCAGATCCTTGATCTTGGCGATCACCTTCTCCGGACCCACGGTGAAGGGCAGCTCCGTGACGACCAGGCCCTTGCGGCGGGCCGTGACGGTCTCCACCGCCACCGTGGCGCGGATCTTGAAGGTGCCGCGGCCCGTCTCGTACGCGTCCCGGATGCCGTCCAGGCCGACGATCCGGCCGCCGGTGGGCAGGTCGGGGCCCGGGACGTGCCGCATCAGGGCGTCGAGGTCGGCGTTCGGGTGCCTGATCAGGTGGCGGGCGGCCGCGATCACCTCGCGCAGGTTGTGCGGCGGCATGTTCGTGGCCATGCCGACCGCGATCCCCGAGGCGCCGTTGGCCAGCAGGTTCGGGAAGGCGGCGGGCAGGGCCACCGGCTCCCGCTCCTGGCCGTCGTAGTTGGGGACGAAGTCGACGGTGTCCTCGTCGATCGACTCGGTCATCAGGCTCGTCACCTCGGCCATCCGGCACTCGGTGTACCGCATGGCCGCCGGCGGGTCGTCGTTGCCCAGCGAGCCGAAGTTGCCGTGGCCGTCCACCAGGGGCACGCGCATCGTGAAGGGCTGCGCCATGCGCACCAGCGCGTCGTAGATCGACGCGTCACCGTGCGGGTGGAGCTTGCCCATGACGTCGCCGACGACGCGGGCGCACTTCACGTATCCCCGCTCGGGGCGCAGGCCCATCTCGTTCATCTGGTAGACGATGCGGCGTTGTACGGGCTTGAGGCCGTCGCGGGCGTCCGGCAGGGCGCGCGAGTAGATGACCGAGTACGCGTACTCGAGGTAGGAGCCACGCATCTCGTCCACGACGTCGATGTCGAGGATCCTCTCCTCGTACGAGTCGTCGGGCGGCGGGGTCTTCGTGCTGCGGCGGGCCATCGCTGCCGGCTCCTTGCTGAAGCGATTGACGGATCTGACGCGGACCATTGTGGACCGCGGCACTGACAGCCCGGGCCAGCACCCGGTACCGGCGGTCCTGATCGGCACCGGGGGCACCGCGGTCGGGCGTCCGCGGCACGGCTGCCCGCAGGCTACGCGATCCGCTGTGGGCGTACGTGCTGCGGGAACTTCGCCCAGGGTCCGCACGCTTGCATACAGTGGCAGGACCGGCAGGAAGACCGCGGTCTCACGACCGCCTCGCGATCGAAGGGACGTACATGCCCATGGGTCACACGACCACAGCCGAGGCAGGCTCCGGGGGCCTGACAGCGACCGAGCACCGGCTGGCCAACGGTCTGCGCGTGGTGCTCTCCGAGGACCACCTGACCCCGGTCGCGGCGGTCTGCCTCTGGTACGACGTCGGCTCCCGCCACGAAGTCAAGGGGCGTACCGGTCTGGCTCACCTCTTCGAGCACCTGATGTTCCAGGGCTCGGGGCAGGTGACGGGCAACGGTCACTTCGAGCTGGTGCAGGGCGCCGGCGGCTCGCTCAACGGCACCACCAGCTTCGAGCGCACCAACTACTTCGAGACCATGCCCGCCCACCAGCTGGAACTCGCCCTCTGGCTGGAGGCCGACCGCATGGGCTCGCTGCTCGCCGCCCTCGACGACGAGTCCATGGAGAACCAGCGGGACGTCGTCAAGAACGAGCGCCGGCAGCGGTACGACAACGTCCCGTACGGCACGGCCTTCGAGCGGCTCACCGCCCTCGCCTACCCGGACGGCCACCCCTACCACCACACGCCGATCGGCTCCATGGCCGACCTGGACGCGGCCACGCTGGAGGACGCGCGCGCGTTCTTCCGCACGTACTACGCGCCCAACAACGCGGTCCTCTCCGTCGTCGGCGACATCGACCCCCGGCAGACCCTGGCCTGGATCGAGAAGTACTTCGGCTCGATCCCCGCCCATGACGGCAAGCCCGCGCCGCGCGACGGCTCGCTGCCGGAGATCATCGGCGGGCAGCTGCGCGAGGTCGTCGTCGAGGAGGTCCCGGCGCGCGCCCTGATGGCCGCCTACCGGCTCCCGCACGACGGCACGCGCGCGTGCGACGCGGCCGACCTGGCGCTGACCGTCCTCGGCGGCGGTGAGTCCTCCCGTCTCTACAACCGGCTGGTTCGACGCGACCGTACGGCGGTGACGGCCGGGTTCGGTCTGCTGCGGCTGGCCGGGGCGCCCTCCCTGGGGTGGCTGGACGTGAAGACCTCCGGCGACGTCGAGGTGCCGGTCATCGAGACCGCGATCGACGAGGAGCTCGCCCGGTTCGCCGAGGAGGGCCCCACGCCCGAGGAGATGGAGCGCGCCCAGGCCCAGTTGGAGCGCGAGTGGCTGGACCGGCTCGGCACGGTCGCGGGCCGCGCCGACGAACTGTGCCGGTACGCGGTCCTGTTCGGCGACCCGAAGCTCGCCCTCACCGCCGTCCAGCGCGTCCTGGAGGTGACCCCCGAGGAGGTCCAGGAGGTCGCCAAGGCCCGCCTGCGCCCCGACAACCGCGCGGTGCTGGTGTACGAGCCGGTCTCCGCCGAGGCCGCCGAACACACCGAGGACGCGGATCCCCCCGAAGACCCCGAGGCCGAGGCAACCGTGGAAGCCGGCGACGAGAACGAGGAGGCGGCCAAGTGAGCGAGCTCGCCGCTATGGAGTTCCACCCGCAGCCCCAGGCGGGCGAGGCCAGGCCCTGGGCGTTCCCGGCCCCCGAGCGCGGCGCGCTCGACAACGGCCTGACCGTGCTGCGCTGCCACCGCCCGGGTCAGCAGGTCGTCGCCGTGGAGGTGCTCCTGGACGCGCCCCTGGACGCCGAGCCGGCCGGCTTCGACGGCGTCGCCACGATCATGGCGCGCGCCTTCTCCGAGGGCACCGACAAGCACTCCGCCGAGGAGTTCGCCGCCGAGCTGGAGCGCTGCGGCGCCACCCTCGACGCGCACGCCGACCACCCCGGAGTGCGCCTCAGCCTGGAGGTCCCGGCCTCCCGGCTCGGCAAGGCGCTCGACCTGCTCTCCGACGCCCTCAGGGCGCCCGCGTTCGCCGACAGCGAGGTCGAGCGGCTGGTGCGCAACCGCCTCGACGAGATCCCGCACGAGCTGGCCAACCCCTCCCGCCGGGCCGCCAAGGAGCTGTCCCGGCAGCTATTCCCGGCGACCTCGCGCATGTCCCGGCCGCGCCAGGGCACCGAGGACACGGTCGCCAAGATCGACTCGGCAACCGTGCGGGCCTTCTACGAGCGGCACGTGCGGCCCGTCACCGCCACCGCCGTGGTGGTCGGCGACCTCACCGGCATCGACCTGGACGGGCTGCTCGGCGACACCCTGGGCGCGTGGAGCGGCTCCGCGGCCCAGCCGCGTCCCGTGCCGCCGGTGACCGCCGACGACACCGGCCGCGTCGTCATCGTCGACCGCCCCGGCGCCGTCCAGACGCAGCTGCTCATCGGCCGCGTCGGTCCCGACCGGCACGACCGCGTGTGGCCCGCCCAGGTGCTCGGCACGTACTGCCTCGGCGGCACCCTCACCTCCCGCCTGGACCGCGTCCTGCGCGAGGAGAAGGGCTACACCTACGGCGTCCGCGCGTTCGGGCAGGTCCTCAGGTCCGGCCCCGAGGGCAACGGCGCCTCGATGCTCGCCATCAGCGGCTCCGTGGACACCCCGAACACCGGCCCGGCGCTGCACGACCTGTGGACGGTCCTGCGCACGCTCGCCGCGGAGGGGCTCACCGACGCCGAGCGTGACGTGGCCGTGCAGAACCTCGTCGGGGTGGCGCCGCTGAAGTACGAGACGGCGGCGGCAGTGGCGAGCACGCTGGCCGACCAGGTCGAGCAGCACCTGCCCGACGACTTCCAGGCGACGCTGTACCGGCAGCTGGCCGCGACCGGCACCGTGGAGGCCACCGCGGCGGTCGTGAACGCCTTCCCGGTGGACCGTCTGGTGACGGTCCTGGTCGGGGACGCGGCGCAGATCAAGGAGCCGGTCGAGGCACTCGGTCTCGGTGAAGTGTCCGTCGTGTCCGCCGAGTAGCGGCACGCGCGTGGGGCCCTGGTGACCGACGGGATCACCGGGGCCCCTTTGTTCCCCATGTGGCCCGCTGCATGTCCGAATTGAGACGGAGGTTGCCTGTCTGCCCTGTGGGATGCGCTACAAAGACCCTGATCCGTTTGAGGATTGGAAGCCGCGCGCCTTAGCTTCTTCCGGGCTGTCCGTCAGGCAGTGCGCCGCACCCGCGGCACCGGACAGCCATCGCCGAATCCCCGTACGGCGCGAGCCAGGGGAACCGGGGACCCACCGTCCCTTGGGGTGAATCGGACGCCCGCGCGCAGCGAGGGGGCCCGTAGGAGACCTTCCTGCTCCGAACCCGTCAGCTAACCCGGTAGGCGAGAAGGAAGGAAAGGACCAGCCACTTCATGGCGTTCACCCGCGCCACCGGGAAGCACCGTCGTCCCAGCCGGATGCACCGCACCACCGCCCGCGCGGCGGGCGTCGCGGCCCTCGCCACCACCGGCGCCATCGGTACTCTCGCCGCCCCGGCGCTCGCCGCCGAGCCCGCGGTCGAGCAGACCGGCCTCACCCCGGTCATCACCATCAGCGACTCGGTCCCCGAGCAGATCGACGCCCAGGCCACCGCCCAGAAGGAGGCCGCAGAGCTGAAGGCGGCCGAGGAGGCGGCGCGCAAGGAGGCCGCCGAGCAGGCGAAGAAGGCCCGGGAGGCCGAGGAGCGGGCGGCCCGCGAGGCCGAGCGCAAGCGGCTCAACGCGTTCGTGGCGCCGATCGCGCACTCCTACGTCTCCACCGGCTACCAGGCCAGCAGCTCCCTGTGGTCCTCCGGCTCCCACACCGGCATCGACTTCCACGCCGCCAGCGGCACCGCCGTCCACGCGGTCGGCTCCGGCACCGTGGTCTCCACCGGCTGGGGCGGGGCGTACGGCAACCAGATCGTGATCAAGATGGCCGACGGCATGTACACCCAGTACGGCCACCTGTCGTCCATCGGCGTCTCGGTGGGGCAGAAGGTCACCCCCGGCCAGCAGATCGGCCTGTCCGGCGCGACCGGCAACGTCACCGGGCCGCACCTCCACTTCGAGGCCCGCACCACCCCGGAGTACGGCTCCGACGTCGACCCGGTCGCCTACCTCCGCAAGCACGGCGTGAACGTCTGACGCACACGGCGGTGTGAACGTCTGACGAACCACCACGCAACCACCCGAAGCCCCGGCCCACCAGCCGGGGCTTTCGTGGTTTCGGACCCCCGCTGTCCAAAAAATATCCATGGATTCCGGCCTGCCATCGGAAATTCCCGCTCATTGCAATAGAGTCACGGAACACACGTCAATCAGCGACGTTTCACGGGGATTAAGACGGAGGTCGGTCATGCGTATTCCGGCGCACTCGGTATGCACGGCGATCCGGGACGACATCGTGGCCGGTGTCTACGAGCGCGGCAGCCGGCTCACCGAGGAGCTCCTCGCCCGCCGCTACGGCGTCTCGCGCGTCCCCGTCCGCGAGGCGCTGCGCACCCTGGAGGCCGAGGGCTTCGTGGTGACCCGGCGGCACGCGGGCGCGTGCGTCGCCGAACCGACCGAGCGGGAGGCCGCCGACCTGCTGGAGATGCGCCTGCTGATGGAGCCCCTCGGTGCCGCCCGGGCCGCCCAGCGGCGCACCGAGGCCCATCTCAAGGTGCTGCGGGGCCTGGTGAGGCTGGGCCAGGAGCGGGCCCGCCGGGGCAACAGCGAGGATCTGCGCTCCCTGGGGGGCTGGTTCCACGAGACGCTCGCCCAGGCCTCCGGCAGCCACGCCCTGACCTCCGTACTCACCCAGCTGCGGCACAAGATCGCCTGGATGTACGCCGTGGAGGCACCCGCCAACCCGGTGGAGTCCTGGGCCGAGCACGGCGCCATCGTGGACGCGGTGGCGCGCGGCGACGGCGAGCGCGCGCGGGCGATGACGGCGCTGCACACCGAACGCGCGGCGGCCGCGCACCGGCTGCGGTTCACCGGCGGTGCGGACCGTCCGGAGCGTGTGAGGACTTCGCAACAAGCCGTAAACATGTCGGGCCTGCGGCATTAACACGGGCACCGTATACAAAGAAGAGTAATTCGGCGGAGGTGTATTTTCCCCTGCCTGAATTCATTTGCGTGCTGTCATGTACTGTCGTGCGCCCCGGAATTTCCGGTAAAACGGTGGAGCCGCGCCGACCGGAAAGGTCGACGCGGCTCCACCGTCCGGCGTGCTGACGCTCAGACGGTCTCGGGCAGCTCTTCGAGCCCCTCGGAGACCAGCTTCGCCAGACGGTCCAGGGCGGCGTCCGCACCCTCGGCGTCGGAGGCGAGGACGATCTCCTCGCCGCCCTGGGCGCCGAGGCCGAGGACGGCCAGCATGGAGGCCGCGTTGACCGGAGTGCCGCCGGCCTTGGCGATCGTCACCGGCACGCCTGCGGCCGTGGCGGCTCGGACGAAGATGGAGGCGGGGCGGGCGTGGAGGCCCTCGGCCCAGCCGACGTTGACGCGGCGCTCAGCCATGTGTTGCTGCCCTTCGGTTCTCAGGTTGTCTAGACCAGTTTCCCATATCGTGAAGCATGCCCGGACGGTCCTTCGTCCCGTCCGGGTGTGTCGTCGGATCGCGGCCTCGATCCGACGTCGTCCTCCACAGACTGCCTCGCGCCGTTGTCGTACGCGAGCCGTACTCTGGGGCCCATGCAGACCTCGGCCGACCGGCAGGACCGGCACCAGTACCCCGCCCACTGGGAGGCGGACGTGGTGCTGCGCGACGGCGGCACCGCGCGCGTCCGGCCCATCACCGTTGATGACGCCGACCGGCTGGTCAGCTTCTACGAACAGGTCTCCGACGAGTCGAAGTACTACCGCTTCTTCGCCCCGTACCCCCGTCTGTCCGCCAAGGACGTCCACCGCTTCACGCACCACGACTTTGTGGACCGGGTGGGACTGGCGGCCACGGTCGGCGGCGAGTTCATCGCCACCGTACGCTATGACCGCATCGGCGCCGACGGCATGCCCGCCTCCGCGCCCTCCGACGAGGCCGAGGTCGCCTTCCTGGTGCAGGACGCCCACCAGGGCCGCGGGGTCGCCTCCGCCCTCCTCGAACACATCGCGGCCGTCGCCCGCGAGCGCGGCATCCGCCGCTTCGCCGCCGAGGTGCTCCCCGCCAACACCAAGATGATCAAGGTGTTCACGGACGCCGGGTACACCCAGAAGCGCAGCTTCGAGGACGGCGTCGTACGCCTGGAGTTCGACCTCGAACCGACCGACCGCTCGCTCGCCGTGCAGCGCGCGCGGGAGCAGCGCGCCGAGGCACGGTCGGTACGGCGGCTGCTGGCGCCGGGGTCGGTCGCCGTGGTCGGTGTGGGCCGCACCGCCGGAGGCGTGGGACGCGGCCTTCTCGGCAACATCAGGGACGCCGGCTTCACCGGCACCCTCCACGCCGTGAACAAGGCCTTCCCCGAAGACCTGAAGGAGGTCGACGGGGTGCCCGCGCACCGCTCGGTGCGGGACATCGACGGCCCCGTGGACCTGGCCGTCGTCGCCGTGCCCGCCGAGCACGTGCCCCAGGTGGTCGCCGAGTGCGGCGAGCACGGCGTGCAGGGGCTCGTCGTGGTCTCCGCCGGGTACGCCGAGGCAGGGTCCGCAGGGCGGGAGCGGCAGCGCGCCCTCGTCCGGCAGGCGCGCACCTACGGCATGCGGATCATCGGGCCGAACGCCTTCGGGATCATCAACACCTCCGAGGAGGTACGGCTCAACGCCTCCCTGGCCCCCGAGATGCCGCGCCCCGGCCGCATCGGGCTGTTCGCCCAGTCCGGCGCCATCGGCATCGCGCTGCTGTCCCGGCTGCACCGGCGCGGGGGAGGGGTGACGGGGGTCACGGGCGTGTCGACCTTCGTGTCGTCCGGCAACCGGGCGGACGTCTCCGGCAACGACGTCCTGCAGTACTGGTACGACGACCCGGACACCGACGTCGTCCTCATGTATTTGGAGTCCATCGGCAACCCGCGCAAGTTCACCCGGCTCGCGCGGCGGACGGCGGCGGCGAAGCCGCTGGTCGTGGTGCAGGGGGCCGGGTCCGCGCCACAGGGGCACGCGGTGCGGGCCACACGGCTGCCGCACGCGACGGTGTCCGCGCTGCTGCGGCAGGCCGGGGTGATCCGGGTGGACACGATCACCGAACTGGTGGACGCGGGGCTGTTGCTCGCGCGGCAGCCGTTGCCCTCCGGGCCGCGGGTGGCGATTCTGGGCAACTCGGAGTCGTTGGGGTTGCTGACGTACGACGCGTGTCTCTCCGAGGGGTTGCGGCCGTTGCGGCCCCAGGATCTGACGACGCTGGCTTCGGCGGAGGACTTTCACGCGGCCCTGTCCCGGGCGCTGGCCGATGATGCGTGCGACGCGGTGGTGGTGACCGCGATACCGGCGATCGGGGAGGGATCGCCCGGGGACGCGGAGCTGGCGGAGGCGCTGCGGTCGGCCGCGGCCACGGTTACCGGGAAGCCGGTGCTTGTGGTGCACGTGGAGCTCGGGGGGCTGGCGGAGGCGCTGTCGGCCGCGGCGAGTACGGCGCCGGCCGCGCTCGAGCGGGGGGACTCCCGTCGCCCTGCGGAACGACTGCCCACCGCGGCAGTGGCACATGACAAGTCCCCCGCCGTCGCACCCCCCGACACCTGCTCCCGCCTCATCCCCGCCTACCCCGCCGCAGAACGCGCCGTCCGTGCTCTCGCCGAAGCCGTCAAGTACGCCCGGTGGCGGCGGGAGGCCGCCGACCCCGGGAAGGTGCCCGAGTACGAGGACATCGACGAGAAGGGCGCCGCCCGGCTGATCGACGGGCTGCTCACGCGCGGGCAGGGACTGACGCTCGGGACGGAGGAGACCTGCGAGCTGCTCGGGAAGTACGGCATCCAGGTGCACCGTGCGCTGCCCGCCCCCACCCCGGACGCCGCCGACGAAGCCGCCCGCACCCTCGGTTATCCCGTCGCCCTCAAGGCCACGGCCCCGCACCTGCGGCACCGCGCGGACCTGGGCGGCGTCCGTCTGGACCTCGCGGACGAGGAGCAACTGCGCCGGGCGTACGCGGAATTGGCGGAGCTGTTCGGGACGCCCGAGGAACTGCGGCCGGTGGTGCAGAGGATGGCGCCCCGGGGCGTCGACACCGTCGTACGGGCCGTGATCGACCCGGCGGCCGGGGCGGTGCTCTCCTTCGGGCTCGCCGGAGCCGCCTCCCAGCTGCTCGGCGACATGGCGCACCGGCTGGTTCCGGTGACCGACAGGGAGGCGGCCTCGCTGGTGCGGTCGATCCGGACGGCGCCGCTGCTGTTCGGCTGGCGCGGCTCGACCCCGGTCGACACCCCCGCCCTGGAGGAGCTGCTGCTGCGGGTGTCCCGGCTGGTCGACGACCACCCCGAGGTGGTCGCGGTCACTCTGGAGCCGGTCGTCGTCGCCCCGCAGGGCCTGAGCGTCCTGAGCGCGTCCGTGCGGCTCGCGCCCCCGCCGGCCCGCGGTGACCTGGGACCGCGCACACTGCCGGTGTACTGATCGGGAGGGGGGAGTATGGAGATCGTCGCCGGGCGCGCGTTGCCCGCGGGGAGCCGGTGGGACCGGGAGGTCCTCGCCCGGGACGTCGGACGGCTCCGGCTGGCCGCCGGGTACGACCTCACCCACCACCAAGGCCTGGAGCTGATCTTCTGCGACCCGGTCTTCGTCTCCTGCCCGCAGGCCTTCCAGGACCCCGCCTTCCGCACGCCCACGGACGAGGAGACGGAGGGCCTCGCGCGGTTCCTCGGCGAAACACCACCCGTCGTGGTCGCGTTCGAGGCCGAGGCCGGCGGCCGGGACGCCGTCTCCTGCCCGATCGCCGCCGAGCGGCCGGACATCCTGCCGGGGCTCGTGCCAAGGCACCCGTGCGCGGGCGCGGCCGCCCCGGGTGCCCCCGACTGGCCCGGACCCCCCTTGCCCACGGATTAGGATGGACGCCATGGCCAAGACCAGTACGACGACCCAGGGGCTGCGCGCGGCGATCGAGCGCAGCGGCTACTACCCGGCCCTCGTGGCCGAGGCGGTGGAGGCCGCTGTGGGCGGCGAGCCCATCCGGTCGTACCTGGTCCACCAGGAGACCACGTTCGACCAGAACGAGGTGCGGCGGCACGTGACCGTGCTGGTCCTCACCGGCAACCGGTTCATCGTCAGTCACACCGACGAGCAGGCCGCCGACAGCACCTCCCCGACGCCGTACGCGACGACGTCCACCGAGTCGGTGAAGCTCGGCCGGATCTCGTCGGTCGTCGTCAGCCGTGTGGTCGCCAACCCGGAGCAGTACACGCCGGGCACCCTGCCCCGCGAGATCGTGCTGACCATCGGCTGGGGCGCCGTCTCCCGCATCGACCTGGAGCCCGCCGCGTGCGGCGACCCCAACTGCGAGGCGGACCACGGCTACACGGGCAGCTCGACGGCGGACGACCTCAGCCTGCGCGTCAGTGAGGCCGGGGACGGTCCGGACACGGTGCGCCAGGCGCTCGCCTTCGCGCAGGCCATCTCCGAGGCGACTGCGGACGTCACGCGCTGATGGCGCAGACCACCGCCTGGGATTCCCACCCGGAACCGCTCGCCCTCGGCACCGCCCCGCTGCCCGAGTACGGCACCGGGTCGCTCGCCGACCTGCTGCCCACCCTGGCCGCGGGGATGGCCGTACCCGGCATGACCGCCGCGATCACGGAACTGACCCCGGCCGACCGCAACTGCGTCTTCCTGATCGACGGCCTCGGCTGGGAGCAGATCGCCGCACACCCCGCCGAGGCCCCCTTCCTGACCTCGCTGCTCGGCAGCTCGCGCGGCGGCACGGGCCGCCCGATCACCGCCGGCTACCCGGCGACCACCGCGACCTCCCTCGCCTCCGTCGGCACCGGTCTGCCGCCGGGCGCGCACGGCCTGCCCGGCTACACGGTCCGCAATCCCGAGACCGGCGAGCTGATGAACCAGCTCCGCTGGAACCCCTGGACACCGCCCGGCCCCTGGCAGCCGTACCCCACCGTCTTCCAGCTGGCCCACCAGGCGGGTGTGCACGCCGCCCAGGTGTCGTCCCCGACCTTCGAGAACACCCCGCTCACCAAGGTCGCGCTGAGCGGCGGAACGTTCCTCGGGCGGCTGACCGGCGAGGAGCGCATGGACCTCGCGGCCGAGCAACTGGCCGCCGCGGACCGCTCCCTGGTCTACACGTACTACGCCGAACTGGACGGCGCCGGGCACCGCTACGGCATCGCCTCCGACACGTGGCAAGGCCAGCTCATGCACGTCGACCGGCTGGCCCAGCGGCTGGCCGAGCAGCTGCCCCCGCGCAGCGCGCTCTACATCACCGCCGACCACGGCATGGTCGACATCCCGTTCGACGAGCAGCACCGCATCGACTTCGACGAGGACTGGGAGCTGCGCGCCGGGGTCGCCCTGCTGGGCGGCGAGGGGCGCGCCCGCCACGTGTACGCCGTACCGGGCGCCGAGAACGACGTGCTGACCTGCTGGCGCGAGGTGCTCGGCGAGCAGTTCTGGGTGGCCTCCCGGGACGAGGCGGTCGCGGCGGGCTGGTTCGGGCCGCACATCGACGACCGCGTGTACCCGCGCATCGGCGACGTGGTCGCCGCCGCGCACGACGACGTCCTGCTCATCGCCTCCGAGCGGGAGCCGAAGGAGTCGGCGATGGTCGGCAACCACGGTTCGATGACCCCAGCCGAGCAGTTGGTCCCGCTGCTCGAAGTACGCTCCTGAAGAAACCTCCGCCGACCGGCAGTTCCCGCCGTCCCCGCCGAAAGGTGCTCATCTCCCCATGCCCGAGCTGGTGTTCTTCTCCGGAACGATGGACTGCGGGAAGTCGACGCTGGCTCTCCAGATCGAGCACAACCGCTCCGCGCGCGGCCTGGCCGGCATGATCTTCACCCGTGACGACCGGGCAGGCGAGGGCAAGCTGTCCTCCCGCCTCGGCCTGGTCACCGACGCGGTCGAGGTCGAGGACGGGCAGAACCTGTACGCGTACCTCGTCGAGCACCTCTCGCAGGGCGGCCGCGCGGACTACGTGATCGCGGACGAGGCGCAGTTCCTGGCGCCGGAGCAGATCGACCAGCTCGCGCGCGTGGTCGACGACCTGGACCTCGACGTCTACGCCTTCGGCATCACCACCGACTTCCGCTCCAAACTGTTCCCCGGCTCCCAGCGGCTGGTGGAGCTCGCCGACCGGGTCGAGGTGCTGCAGGTCGAGGCGCTGTGCTGGTGCGGTGCCCGGGCCACCCACAACGCCCGTACGGTGGGCGGGGTCATGGTGGTCGAGGGTGCCCAGGTGGTCGTCGGGAACGTCAACCAGTCCGCGGACGAGGTCGGCTACGAGGTGCTGTGCCGCCGGCACCACCGCCGCCGCATGACGGCGGCGACCGCACGCGCGGCGGCCCTGTCCCCGGACGTCCTGCCGGTCTCGTCCGGCTGAGCGGCCGCCCGCGCCGAACTCAGCGCGGGTCCTGCACCACCGCGAACAGCCCGCCCTCGGGATCCGTCACCGTCGCGACCCGGCCGTGCTCGCTTTCGTGGGCCGGCCTCAGCACCCGGCCGCCGAGTTCGACGACGTGCCGCAGCGTCTCGTCCGTGTCGTCGACCTGGAAGTGCGTCAGCCAGTGCGGTCCCCGGTCCCGGGGCAGGGCGTGGCCGACGCCGTGGATACCGGCGACCGGGTGGCCGGCCAGGCGCAGGGTCACATAGTCGAAGTCGGCGGAGACCACCGGTTCCTCGTCGTAGCCGAACAGCGTCTTGTAGAACTTGACGACACTCACGGTCTCGAACGTCAGCAGCTCGTTCCAGGCGGGCGTGCCGTGGACGCCGCTGATGGCGGTGCCGGAGCGTGGCGCGCCCTGCCAGACGCCGAACACGGCCCCCGAGGTGTCGGAGCCGAGCGCGAGCCGCCCGGTGTCGGGCGCCTCCAGGGGGCCCACGCCCACGGTGCCACCGCACAGCCGTACCGTTTCGGCCGTCTGGTCCACGTCGTCCGAGGCGAAGTACGGCGTCCAGGCGACGGGCAGGTCGAGGTCCGGGGCCAGCTGGCCGATGCTCCCCACCCGGTGCCCGTCGAGCAGGGCCCGCACGGAGGGGCCGAGCTGCTGGGGGCCCGGCTCGAACTCCCAGCCGAACAGCTCCCCGTAGAACTCCTCGGTCGGGGCAAGCCCGTGCACCATCAGGCTCACCCAGCAGGGCGTGCCGGGCGTGCGCCGACCGTGCGTGCCGCCGTTCGGGCCGGCCGACCCCCGTGCCTCGGTCATCGTCACTCTCTCCTGGCCGCCTCGCGGCGACCGTGTCGCTTCCGCTTCCCGCACCCACGTGCCGCAGGCGCGCGCACGCCCGTGCCGACGCTCGCACCCTGTGTGGCCCCCCGTGACCCGGCCTCGCCGTCGTCGGGGCGCGACCGAAGGGTGTACACCATGTGCCCGATCCCGTACGCATGGTGATCGAGCCTGTCCGGCGGAGCAGAGTAGTCGGACCTGGACGACGCGGCCACCCCTGACGTATGGATGGACGCCATGGAAGCCATCATCACCGCAACGGAACTCGCGCACGACTTGGCCGGGGCCAACCCGCCCGTGCTGCTGGACGTCCGCTGGCAGCTCAGCGTGGCCAGGGCGGCCGGCGCGCCGGCCTTCGACGGGCGGGCCGAGTACGCGGCCGGGCACATCCCGGGCGCCGTCTTCGTCGACCTGGACGAGGAACTGGCCTCGGCGCCGGGGGAGCGCGGCCGGCATCCGCTCCCCGACATCGCGGAGTTCGGCGCCGCGATGCGCCGAGCGGGTGTCTCCTCCGGCCGGCCGGTGGTCGTGTACGACGGCGGGCAGGGCTGGGCTGCCGCGCGGGCGTGGTGGCTGCTGCGCTGGACGGGTCACCCGAACGTGCGGGTGCTCGACGGCGGGTTGCCGGCCTGGGAGGGCCCGCTGCCGACGGACGTACCCACGCCCCCGGAGGGCGACTTCGAGCCGGAGCCGGCCGAGCAGGGACTCCTCGACGCGGACGCCGCCGCCGCGCTGGCCCGCTCCGGCGTCCTGCTCGACGCGCGGGCGGCGGAGCGGTACCGGGGGGACGTGGAGCCCATCGACCGGGTGGGCGGGCACATCCCGGGCGCGCTGTCCGCGCCGACGACCGAGAACGTGACGGCGGACGGCCGCTTCCTGCCCGCGCAGGAACTGCGGTCCCGCTTCAAGGGCCTCGGCGCGTCCGAGGACACCGAGGTCGGCGTCTACTGCGGCTCGGGCGTCTCCGCGGCCCACGAGGTGCTCGCCCTCGCGGTCGCGGGCATCCCGGCGGCGCTGTACGTGGGGTCCTGGTCGGAGTGGTCCGCGGATCCGTCCCGGCCGGTGGCCACGGGACCCGACCCCCAATAACGCTCCCGTGAGCGCAGGGGGCTTCCCGCTCAGGAGCCCCCTGCGCTCACGGTCCTGCAGGCCGGCTACTCCTGCTTCTTGCGTCGTGTGCCGAACACGATCTCGTCCCAGCTGGGCACGGCGGCCCGGCGGCCGGGGCGGACGCCGTCGGCCTCGGCCTGGCGGTCGGTGGCGCCGATGAGGCGGTCGCGGTGGCTGCTGACCGAGCGGGGCATGAGAACGTCGGCGTAGGCGGAACCGGCCGAGGCCGCCGGGGCGGGGGGTTCCTCCGCCTCCGGTTCGGTGGGCTCGGGCTCCTCCGGGGACTCCGGCGGCCGCTCCGGGACCATCAGGTCGCCCCGGAAGCTGGGCACCGCCTCCAGCAGGCTGGTCAGCGAGTCGCGTTCACCGGTGCTCTCCTCGGCCGGCTCGGGCGCCTGCGCCGGCAGGCTCGGCCGCTCCCGGTCCAGGGCACGGTCCAGCGGGCGGTCGCGGGGCAGCCGGGCGATGCGCGGCACGAACGGGAAGCTCGGCTCGGGCGCGCCGAGGTCGTCGGACTCCCCGATCAGCGAGCGGGCCTCGTCGTCGACGGCCTGGACGAGCCGCCGGGGCGGGTCGTACGTCCAGCTCGCCGAGTGCGGCTCGCCCGCGACCCGGTAGACCAGCAGGACCTCCCAGGTGCCGTCGTCGCGGCGCCAGGAGTCCCACTGCACGGTGTCCTTCTCGGCGCCGCGCAGCAGCAGTCGCTCCTGGACGGCCTCACCGAGCAGCGGACCGGAGTTCTCGCCGGGCCGGCGGACCGGGGTCTTGCGGGCCCGCTCGGCCATGAAAGCGCGTTCGGCCAGGACCGGACCCTCGAAGCGCCGCACCCGGTCGACGGGGATGCCGGCGAGCTGGGCGACCTCTTCCGCGGTCGCGCCCGCACGTATCCGCGCCTGGATGTCCCGGGGGCGGAGATGGCTCTCGACCTCGATCTCGATCTGGCCGAGGCGTGGCCGGTCGCCGCGCACGGCGGCGCGGAGCCGTTCGTCGATAGGAAGCGTGTACTCCGTAGAGTCGGCAGCCTTCAGCACCAGCCGTGTGCCGTCATTCGAGACGGCCACGACACGCAGTTCGGGCATGGGGACCTCCCGGGTGGTGCCTGCCGACGTCACGTGCGTCGCTGCTTCCGCTAGTCGAGTGTGGCCTGCCCGGGTGCAGCCTGCCACAACCTTGCCGAGTTGCCCGGCGTGTCGGGCCTGGGCCCTGGGCCGCCGTTATGGCACGGTTACCTATTCGCAACGCTAAGTGACCAACTCCGTCACCCTGTGCAACTATCCCCCTCCCGGCGGTCCTGCAAGGGCCCCGGACACCCTGGCGGGAGACCGGACCCAGGGCTCGCAACAGTACTCCATTTGGACCATGTGCGTGGATGGGCGCGCCGCCCAACTTCTGGCAAGAGCCGCCGCTTCACCGTCCGCAAGCGGCTTTCACGATCTTGAACGTGGTGTACTTCACGCAATCCCCGCAAGCGGAACGGCCCCCCGGAACTCCGTTACGCCCCCAACACCCTGCGCAGGTAGTCGTTCTGGAAGCGCCGCTGCGGGTCCAGCCGGTCACGCAGGGCGGTGAACTCGCCGAAGCGGGGGTAGGCCTCAGCCAAGTACGCGGCGTCCCGTGTGTGCACCTTGCCCCAGTGCGGCCGTCCCTCGTGCGCGGTGAAGATGCGCTCGGCGGCGGTGAAGTACGCCTGATAGGGGGTGCCCTTGAACATGTGGACGGCCACGTAGGCGCTGTCCCGGCCGGAGGCGGTGGACAGCGTGATGTCGTCGGCCGGGGCGGTGCGCACCTCGACCGGGAAGCTGATCCTTAGGTCCGAACGGTCCACCATCGCCTTGAGTTCCCGCAGGGTGTCCACCAGCGCCCCGCGCGGCACGGCGTACTCCATCTCCACGAACCGCACCCGGCGGGGCGAGGTGAAGACCTTGTACGGGATGTCGGTGTACGTCCGCGCGGACAGCACCCGGCTGGAGACCTGGGCGATGGCCGGGATGGCGGCCGGCACCGCGCGGCCGACCCAGTTGGCCACCTGGAAGACGCCGTTGGAGAGGAACTCGTCCTCGAACCAGCCGGCCAGCTGTCCCATCGGCTTCTCCGGGCCCGCGCTGCGGTTGTTCCGCTTGGTGTTGGTGTTGCCGGTGTGCGGGAACCAGTAGAACTCGAAGTGCTCGTTCTCCGCCCAGAGTTGGTCGAACTCGGCCAGGACCCGGTCGAAGGGCATGGGTTCTTCACGAGCTGTGAGCAGGAAGACCGGCTCCACGGCGAACGTGATCGCCGTGACGATGCCCAGCGCGCCCAGGCCTGTCCGGGCCGCCGCGAACACCTCCGGATTCTCCTTCTCGGAGCAGGTGAGCACCGACCCGTCGGCCGTGACCAGCTCAAGGCCCCTGATCTGGGCGGCGATCGAGGCCGAGTCGCGGCCGGTGCCGTGCGTGCCGGTGCTGGTGGCCCCGGAGACCGTCTGCTCCATGATGTCGCCCATGTTGGTCAGCGACAGACCCTCTCGGGCCAGGGCCACGTTGAGTCTCTTGAGGGGCGTGCCCGCCTCGACGGTGACCGTCATGTTCTCCCGGTCGACGCTGCGGATGCCCGTCAACAGCTGAGGGCGGATCAGCACACCGTCGGTGGCCGCGATGGCGGTGAAGGAGTGCCCGGTGCCGACGGCCTTCACCTTCAGGCCGTCCTCGGCGGCCCGGCGTACGGCCGCCGCCAGCTCCTCCACGGAGGCGGGCGTCACCTCCCGCGCGGGACGGGCGGCGACGTTGCCTCCCCAGTTACGCCACGTGCCGTTCCCGCCGCTCGTTGTGGTGCTCAAGGGTGCCTCCCCGACCCGGAGCCGGCCCGGTGAGCCGGCGGTACCCGAGGAAACCGACCGCGACCGCGACGGCCCCGGACACGGCCGGAACCCCGTACCCGGCGTGCGCGCCGGCTGCGTCGATCACCCAGCCGGCCGCGGAGGAGCCGAGCGCGACCCCGACCGCCAGGCCGGTGCTCACCCAGGTCATGCCCTCGGTGAGCTTCGCGCGAGGTACGTGCTCTTCGATGAGGGACATCGTCGTGATCATCGTCGGCGCGATGGACAGGCCCGCAACGAACAGTGCCACGGCCAGAAGCGACAAGTTTCCGACCAGTAGGAGGGGGATCATACTCACGGCCATCGCGCATACGCCCAGCAGCCACCTGCGTCCCGGCGGCCCAGCGAGGCGCAGCAGCCCGAACACCACTCCGGCCACGCAGGAGCCCGCCGCGTACAGCGCCAGGACCACGCTCGCCGCGCCCTTGTGACCGCGCTCGTCGGCGAAGGCGACGGTGACCACGTCGACCGCCCCGAAGATCGCCCCCGTCGCGACGAAGGTGGCCACCAGTACCTGCAGGCCGGGGGAGCGCAGGGCCGAACCGCCGCCGTGGTGCTCGCGCGGGTGCGGCTCGGGCTCGGTGGCGCGCTGGGCGGTCAGCCAGAAGACGCCGGCAGCCAGGAAACAGGCGGCCAGCAGCGGCCCCGCCTCCGGGAACCAGGCCGTGGACAGGCCGATGGAGACGATCGGCCCGAAGATGAAGCAGACCTCGTCCACCACGGACTCGAAGGAGTACGCGGTGTGCAGCCGGGGAGTGCCCCGGTACAGCGCCGCCCAGCGGGCCCGGATCATCGCGCCCAGGCTCGGTACCGAGCCGATGCCGGCGGCGCACCCGAACAGCACCCACTCCGGCCACCGCAGATGCGCCGCGAGCAGCAGTCCGGCCGCCGCGGCGAGGGCCACCACGGTCGCCGGGCGCAGCACCCGCCGCTGCCCGTACTGGTCCACCAGCCGCGATATCTGCGGCCCGATCGCAGCGGCGGACAGGGCGATGGTGGCGGACAGCGCGCCCGCGAGCCCGTACCGCCCGGTGAGCTGGGAGATCATCGTGACCACGCCGATGCCCATCATCGACAGCGGCATCCGGCCGAGGAGGCCCGCGGCGGAGAAACCCTTGGCGCCGGGGGCGGCGAACAGGGCGCGGTAGGGGCTCGGCACGGGAGTCTCCGGTCTTCGGGCGTAAGGCGCGAATGCAGCTGATACAGCTTACGAGTCAGGTGACCCTGATGCACTCGGAGATGCAGGAGACAAAACCGGCCGAAAACCGGCCGGAACCCGGCTCTTCACCCCGCTGTTTCCGGCCTGTCCGTGCCGGGTGGCAGGATCGAGACATGCCAGACGCGCTCGATGCCACCCCCTACGACGCCCTGCTCCTGCTCTCGTTCGGCGGCCCGGAGGGCCCGGACGACGTGGTCCCCTTCCTGGAGAACGTGACCCGCGGGCGCGGCATCCCCAAGGAACGCCTCAAGGAGGTCGGGCGGCACTACTTCCTGTTCGGCGGGGTCAGCCCCATCAACGACCAGAACCGCGCCCTGCTGGACGCCCTGCGCAAGGACTTCGCCGAGCACGGCCTGGACCTGCCGATCTACTGGGGCAACCGCAACTGGGCGCCGTACCTGACGGACACCCTGCGGGAGATGGCCGCGGACGGCCGCCGCCGCGTCCTGGTCCTCGCCACCAGCGCCTACGCCTCCTACTCGGGCTGCCGCCAGTACCGCGAGAACCTCGCCGACTCGCTGGCCGCCCTGGAGGCCGAGGGTCTCCCGCTGCCGCGCGTCGACAAGCTGCGGCACTACTTCAACCACCCGGGGTTCCTCGAGCCCATGATCGACGGGGTGCTGGAGTCGCTCGCCGACCTCCCCGAGGACGTCCGGGCCGGCGCCCACCTCGCCTTCACCACCCACTCCGTGCCGGTCGCCGCCGCCGACACCTCCGGCCCGGTCGAGGCCCACGGCGAGGGCGGCGCGTACATCGAGCAGCACCTGGACGTGGCCCAGCTGATCGCCGACGCCGTCCGCGAGCGCACCGGCGTCGAGCACCCCTGGCGGCTCGTCTACCAGTCCCGCTCCGGCGCCCCGCACATCCCGTGGCTGGAGCCCGACATCTGCGACCACCTGGAGGCGCTGCACGGGGCCGGGGTCCCGGCCGTCGTCATGGCGCCCATCGGGTTCGTCTCCGACCACATGGAGGTTCTCTACGACCTCGACACGGAGGCCAAGGCGAAGGCCGAGGAGCTGGGCCTGCCGGTACGCCGCTCGGCGACCGTCGGGGCGGACCCGCGGTTCGCCGCCGCGGTCCGCGACCTGATCCTGGAGCGTGCCGCCGCCGAACGCGGCCAGGAGGTCACGCCGTGCGCCCTGGGCGCCCTCGGGCCGAGCCACGACGTCTGCCCGGTCGGCTGCTGCCCGGCCCGCGCCCCCCGCCCGGCCGCCGCGGGCGCCGACAGCCCCTACGCGTGAGGAACCACGTGACCGACACCCTGCACACGGAACTGCTCACGCTGGCCCAGGAGGCCGCCCTACGGGCCGGGGAACTGCTGCGGGACGGCCGTCCGGCCGACCTCGCGGTCGCCGCGACGAAGTCCAGCCCGATCGACGTCGTCACCGAGATGGACATCGCGGCGGAGAAGCTGATCACCGACCTGATCTCGGCCCACCGCCCCGACGACGGCTTCCTCGGCGAGGAGGGCGCCGCCACCGAGGGCACGAGCGGCGTCCGCTGGGTGATCGACCCGCTCGACGGCACGGTCAACTACCTGTACGGGCTGCCCACCTGGGCGGTCTCCATCGCGGCCGAACAGGACGGCGAGCGTGTCGTCGGGGTCGTCGCCGCCCCGATGCGCGGCGAGACGTACCACGCGGTACGCGGCGGCGGTGCCCGGGCCACCGGCGCCTGGGACGGCGAGCGGGAGCTCGCCTGCCGGCCCGCGCCGCCCCTGGACCAGGCGCTGGTCTCCACCGGCTTCAACTACGTCTCCGAGGTCCGCACCCATCAGGCCGAGGTGGCGGCGAGGCTGATCCCGCTGCTGCGCGACATCCGGCGCGGCGGCTCGGCCGCGGTCGACCTGTGCGACGTGGCCTGCGGCCGGCTGGACGGGTACTACGAGCGCGGGCTCAACGCCTGGGACGTGGCCGCGGGTGACCTGATCGCCCGGGAGGCGGGCGCGTTGACCGGTGGACGGCCCGGAGAGCGGCCATCACGTGACCTCACGGTCGCGGGCACCCCAGGCGTCTTCGAGCCCCTCCAGCGGTTGCTGGAGGACTTCGGGGCCTGGCACGACTGACCAGGGGCGCAGGCAGAAAGCACACGGGACCCCCGGCGCTGGATTCGCCGGGGGTCCCGCTGTGCGCTTCGGGCCCTCAGACGCTGGGCGCGCCGACCTCCACACCGTGTTCGGCGGCGAGGCGGCGCAGGTCGTCGAGCTCTGCCTGCTCCACCTCGGCGAGGAAGTCGTCGCCCTCGTCACGAGCCCGCGACAGGTCGGACTCGGTCGCCCTTATGCGCTGCAGAAGTCCTGCGGTGAAAGCGTCCATGCTGCGCCCCCTCGTCCTGGGTCGTGGGTCGGTGGCACGGGGGTGTGCCTGTTGGGAAGGGGCGATCACGTCTCCGTAGGTGCCCAGCGCTGCCCAAGCCGGGCGGCGACGGTGCCGGACACCCACGCCCACTCTGCCGATAAGCGGATCGCGGCGTACCGCATGGTGCTGCGGCACATGCAGAGCGTGATCGCGGGGTGTAAAGCCGTCCTCCCCCCGCTCCCTTCCGCGGAAACCTAACCGGAGGAGAAAATCTCGCATTCCCGTCCCGGGCCCGTGAGCCTCCGTTCCCACCGCTGTCTTACAGCCGACTTATGGCGGAAAAGGGCAGGATGGAGGTCACACGACAGGACGAAGACTCCTGCCCGTGCGCGCTTCGGCGTGCTACGCGGGTGGACACAGGAAGGACATGCGACGTGCGCGTACTCGTCGTCGAGGACGAGCAACTGCTCGCCGATGCGGTGGCCACCGGACTGCGCCGGGAGGCCATGGCCGTCGACGTCGTGTACGACGGTGCGGCCGCCCTGGAGCGCATCGGCGTCAACGACTACGACGTGGTCGTCCTCGACCGCGACCTCCCGCTCGTGCACGGCGACGACGTCTGCCGCAAGATCGTCGAGCTGGGCATGCCCACGCGCGTACTGATGCTCACCGCCTCCGGCGACGTCAGCGACCGCGTCGAGGGCCTGGAGATCGGCGCCGACGACTACCTGCCCAAGCCGTTCGCGTTCAGCGAGCTCATCGCGCGCGTGCGCGCCCTGGGCCGGCGCACCAGCGTGCCGCTGCCGCCGGTCCTGGAGCGCGCCGGCATCAAGCTCGACCCCAACCGCCGCGAGGTCTTCCGCGACGGCAAGGAGGTCCAGCTCGCGCCGAAGGAGTTCGCCGTCCTGGAGGTGCTGATGCGCAGTGAGGGCGCCGTCGTCTCCGCCGAGCAGCTGCTGGAGAAGGCCTGGGACGAGAACACCGACCCGTTCACCAACGTGGTGCGCGTGACCGTGATGACGCTGCGCCGCAAGCTGGGCGAGCCGCCCGTCATCGTCACGGTCCCCGGCTCCGGCTACCGGATCTGATGGCCGTGGCCGCCACCCCGGCGCCTCCCCAGGCGCCCCCGAAGCCCACCTGGGACCCCAGAAGGCCGGAGCCGCCGTTCCCCTGGCTGCGCCCGACCATCCGGATACGCCTGACGCTGCTGTACGGCGGCATGTTCCTGATCGCCGGCATCCTGCTGCTGTCGATCATCTACCTGCTGGCCGCGCAGGCGATCAGCACCGGCAACCAGCCGCTGTTCAAGATCGTGAGCGGTACGGCGATCAAGGTCTCCAGTGACGACTGCCCCGCGATCAACGCGCAGAACACGCAGACTCTGCCGCTGGCGGACTTCAACGACGTGATCAGCCGGTGCGTCGACCAGCAGCGCCAGGCCGCCCTGGACAACCTGCTCAGCCGCTCGCTGCTGGCCCTACTGGGCCTCGCGGTGATCGCCTTCGCGTTCGGCTACGCCATGGCCGGCCGGGTGCTCTCGCCGCTGGGCCGGATCACCCGCACCGCGCGCGCGGTGGCCGGCTCGGACCTGTCCCGCCGGATCGAGCTGGACGGCCCGGACGACGAGCTGAAGGAGCTCGCGGACACCTTCGACGACATGCTGGAGCGGCTGCAACGGGCCTTCACGGCGCAGCAGCGCTTCGTCGGCAACGCCTCGCACGAGCTGCGCACGCCCCTGGCGATCAACCGCACGCTCCTGGAGGTCCACCTGTCGGACCCGAACGCGCCCGTGGAACTGCAACAGCTCGGCAAGACGCTGCTGGCCACCAACGAGCGCAGCGAGCAGCTCGTGGAGGGCCTGCTGCTGCTCGCCCGCAGCGACAACCAGATCATCGAGCGCAAGCCCGTGGACCTGGCCGAGGTCGCCTCGCAGGCCATCGACCAGGTGCACGCCGAGGCCGAGGCCAAGGGCGTCAGGATCCGGGGCGAGCGCAAACCGGCGGTCGTCCAGGGCAACGGCGTCCTGCTGGAGCGGATCGCGCTGAACCTGGTGCAGAACGCGGTGCGCTACAACATGCCCCATGAGGAGATGCAGCGCGAAGCGCTTCCGGACAAGGGCGGCGGCGGGCGACGGGAGGGCGGCTGGGTGGAGGTCACGACCGAGGTACAGCACGGGCAGGCCGTCCTGGTCGTCTCGAACACCGGGCCCGTGGTGCCGGCGTACGAGATCGACAACCTCTTCGAGCCCTTCAGACGGCTCCGTACCGAACGCACGGGCAGCGACAAGGGCGTCGGCCTCGGCCTGTCGATCGCCCGGTCCGTGGCCCGCGCGCACGGCGGCCACATCTCGGCCCGGCCGAGGGAGGGCGGCGGTCTCGTGATGCGCGTCATGCTGCCGGTCTGACCCGACCGTGACACACACGGCGATGTTCGCTTTGCGCAGAATTTTCCGACTAGTAGACAGGGTTCACTGTGTGTGATCGATCACATGGGCGGTTTTCCGGCCATCTACTCTCCGTGGTCATGATCCTTGGCGGAAAGCCGGGAAAATCCGGGTTTTCGGGAGTCCTGATCACGGGAAGTACACGGTGAGATGCCTTTGAGGTGCGGCACCCGGACCGTGTACGGTCCCCATCGCCATCCCAGCCGATCACTCTTGAGGGGTCCGGTTGGGTGTCGATTGAGTAACAGACCTTGATGTGAGGCAAAATCTCCGCCTCGGGTCGGGCACAAGTCCGGCCTCTCACGCGTTACGTGCGCTGGAGACACCGCAGACACCCAGAGGGGGAGAGCGACATGGCAACCGACTACGACACCCCACGCAAGACCGACGACGACGTCGATTCGGACAGCCTCGAAGAGCTGAAGGCCCGGCGCAACGACAAGTCCGCTTCGGCAGTGGACGTCGACGAGTTCGAGGCCGCGGAGGGCCTGGAGCTGCCCGGCGCCGACCTCTCGAACGAGGAGCTGGCCGTCCGGGTCCTGCCCAAGCAGCAGGACGAGTTCACGTGCATGAGCTGCTTCCTGGTTCACCACCGCAGCCAGCTGGCTCGCGAGAAGAACGGTCAGCCGATCTGTCGCGACTGCGACTGAGGAGGGGTCGGCCGTGACCGGCTCGACCCCTCCTCGGAAGCGCCGCTTCCACCTTCGGGGAGCGGACCAGGGGCCGTCCGACGGCCCGCACGGCGCACGTGACGACGAGCGGGGCTCACCCGGGAAGGGAGCCTCGCTCGAACCAGCGGCCGGCCGGGGTGACCGCCCGTCGCCGGCCCAGCAGCCCGCCCCTGTCGCCCGGCGACGGGCCGCGGTGATCCGGGAGAAGGCCCGGGAAGGCGTCCGCAAGGGCGGCAGCCGCGCCCGGGCGGGTCTGTCGTACCTGACCGACCGGATCATCGAGATCGCCCCGCGGATCCCCGTACGCGACCTCGCGACGCTGCGCGGACAGTTCCCGGGCCTCGGGCCCGAACAGCTCGCCGACAAGCTCGTGGCGGGTGCGGCGAACGCGACCTCCACGGTCGGTGCCGGGATCGGCGCGGCGGCGATGCTGCCGGTGCCGCCCGCGATGCCCACCGAGCTGGCCGCTGAGATCACCGGGGTCGCGGCGATCGAACTGAAGCTCATCGCCGAGCTCTACGAGGTGTACGGCGTACGGCCGCCGGGCAGTCTGAAGGACCGCAGTACCGCGTATCTGTCCTCCTGGTCGGAGGAGCGCGGGATCGACGTGATGAAGCCGTCCACGATCGACACGGCCCTCGGCGGCCGGATGAAGCGTCAGCTGCGCCAGCAGATCATGAAGCGGATGGTCCGCAACCTGCCCAACCTCATGCCCTTCATGGTCGGCGCCGCCGTCGGCGCGGTACTCAACCGCCGGGACACCAGGAAACTGGCGGCACGCATCCGGGCCGACCTGCGGAAGATCCAGGTTCCGTGGGACGCGCTCGTCGGACTGCCCCCGCTGGAGCCTCCGGCGCGTCCGCTGTCGATGGGGGACGTGGCCGAGGGGCTGGGGGACTGACGGGATTCCCCGCGAGCCGGGGCTATGCCGCCTCTTGCCTCGCCGCCTCGATCGCGGCAGCGAGGCCTTCCGGGTCCCGGGTCGACAGGTACAGGTACGGGGTCGGGTCGTCCGGGTCGGTGACCTCGAGGCGCAGGGCCGTGGGGATGTAGGCGCGCAGCAGAAGGAAGGCGCGGGTGTCGGCCTTGTAGGTGCGCCAGGCGCGGGCCTCCTCCTGGTCCAGGACCTCCCACTCGCCCAGCGCCGACACCGGGATCTTCGCCTCGCCCGCGATCAGGGAGTCACCCACGACGCGGATCCGGATCGAGCCGTAGGAACTCGCGCAGACCGCGGCCGCCGCCGTGCCGCCCACCAGACCGCCGAGCAGCGGCAGGGGGCCGAAGGGCAGCAGGATCAGGGCGAACGAGACCCCCACCAGGAAGCTGATCAGCCACCAGGAGCGGGGGGCGGTGAGGCGTTCGTCGTACGGGGCGGCGGAGAGCTGCATGGAACCAAGCTTGGCACGGTGAACGGACACCCCCGACGCACGGGTAAGGTCTGCGGCTGTGAGTGGTAGTTCCGCAGCTCTTCAGCCCCCGGCCGACGCCGTGAAACCGGTTCGGCACCCCGATGCTCCCGCGCCCGGTGAGCTCCTCGGTGCGCACTACGGCCAGTGCTTCGGCTGCGGCGGCGAGCAGCAGCACGGGCTGCATCTCGCGGCCCGCGCGGGCGAGGGCGTCTCCCTCACCGCCGAGTTCACCGTGCGGCCCGCCCACCAGGGCGCACCGGGCCTCGCGCACGGCGGGGTGCTCGCCACCGCCCTGGACGAGACGCTGGGCTCGCTGAACTGGCTGCTGCGGACCATCGCCGTGACGGGGCGGCTCGAGACGGACTTCGTACGGCCCGTACCGGTGGGGACGACGCTGCACCTGGAGGCCGAGGTGACCGCCGTCGCCGGGCGGAAGATCTACTGCACCGCCACCGGGCGGATCGGCGGCCCGGAGGGCCCCGTCGCCGTCCGCACGGACGCGCTCTTCATCGAGGTGAAGGTCGACCACTTCGTCGAACACGGCCGCAGGGAAGAGATCCAGGCCGCCATGAGCGACCCCGACCGGATCCGGCGTGCCCGCGCCTTCGAGGTGAACCCGTGAGCCCCGCGACCCCCGCCGACCGGGCCCCCGTGCAGGTGCTCATCCGGCGCGTCGACCCCGGCGTACCGCTTCCTGCGTACGCGCACCCCGGCGACGCCGGGGCGGATCTGCGGACGACTCAGGCCTGTGCACTCGGGCCCGGTGAGCGCGCCGTACTGCCCACGGGAGTGTCCATCGCGCTCCCGGAGGGGTACGCGGCCTTCGTGCACCCTCGATCCGGTCTCGCCGCCCGCTGCGGTGTCGCCCTCGTGAATGCCCCGGGGACGGTTGATGCCGGGTACCGTGGGGAGATCAAGGTGATCGTGGTGAATCTCGACCCGCGCGAGACCGTGCGGTTCGAGCGCTTCGACCGGATTGCCCAACTGGTCGTCCAGCAGGTCGAGAAGGTCCGCTTCCAGGAGGTGGCGGAACTTCCCGGCTCGGCGCGGGCCGAAGGGGGCTTCGGGTCCACCGGTGGCCATGCCGCGGTGGGCGGCGAGAGCGGCACAAGCGGTCGGGCCGCCGAGGGCGGCCGGACGGGTGGGTATCGATACGCTTCGGTCGTATCCGACCGGGAAGGACAGTGACGTGTTCGGACGTCGCAAGAAGAAGGGTGCCGCCGAGGACGCGGCCGGCGAGGCCGAGCAGGTCGTCGACAACGTCGACACCGAGGCGGACGAGGGAGAAGAGGCCGAGCGCGAGCGCGTCCGGCTCGAGCCGGAGCCGCGGCCCGACGGGCCCTGGGACAGCACCGAGGTGCGCGACCCGGGTGAGGGCCGCGTGGACCTCGGCGGGCTGTTCGTGCCGGGCGTCGACGGCATGGAGCTCCGCGTCGAGGTCGCGGGCGACGCGATCGTCGCGGCGACCGTCGTCCTGCGTGACAGCGCCATCCAGCTGCAGGCCTTCGCCGCGCCCAAGCGCGAGGGCATCTGGGGCGAGGTACGCGAGGAGATCGCGGCCGGCATCACCCAGCAGGGTGGCATCGTCGACGAGGTCGAGGGCCCGCTCGGCTGGGAGCTGCGCGCCCAGGTGCCGGTGCAGCTGCCGGACGGCACGGGCGGCTTCCAGGTCGTGCGGTTCGTCGGCGTGGACGGTCCCCGCTGGTTCCTGCGCGGCGTGATCTCGGGCCAGGGCGCGGTGCAGCCGCAGGCGGCCGGGCTGCTCGAGCAGATCTTCCGGGACACGGTCGTGGTCCGCGGCGAGGGCCCGATGGCGCCCCGCGACCCGATCGTCCTGAAGCTGCCGAACGACGCCCAGATGGTCCCCGAGGGCCTCCAGCAGGAGGAGGGCGCCTCCCGCTTCTCCGGCGGCATGGGGCATCTGCAGCGCGGCCCGGAGATCACCGAGGTCCGCTAGGGCTTGCCGGCGGATCAAGTCGCAGGAAAATGGGCAGCGCCTCGTCGACGCGGATGGGTGTGCCGAGCCCCGCGTCTGCGGCATGACCCGCCGGGCAGCCCCAGACGCACACGCGAGGGGCCGCACCCGGATCCGTCCGGGATGCGGCCCCTCGCGCGTTCTCCCGCGCGAGCCGTTGAACCGCCGGGCGTCCGGCGGCGATACCGGCGCCCGGTCCACGGGGAGGCGACATGAGCCGAGTGGTCACCGAGACCATGGTGCGCCTCGAGAACGTCCACAGGTCCTACGGCCACGGAGCCGCCGCTGTACACGCCTTGCCCGGTGTGTCCTTCGAGGTCCCGCGCGGTGAACTCGTGGCCCTCAAGGGGCGCTCCGGGTCCGGCAACACCACGCCTTCTCAACATCGTCGGCGGGCTCGACGCACCCGACCGGGGCCGCATCGCCGTCGACGGGCAGGACCTGGCGGAACTCGGTGAGAGCGGCCGGCTCGCCCTGCGCCGGGACCGGATCGGCTTCGTCTTTCAGTCCTTCGGGCTCAGCCGATCCTCACCGCCGCCGAGAACGGCGGCGTCCCGCTGCGGCTGAGCCGGGCCCCGCGCGCGTGAGGAACGCGTCGGGCTGCCGCTGTCCCTGGTGTACCTCGCCGACCACGCGGCCCAGCGGCCGGCGAGCTCTCCGGCGGCCACAGCAGCGCGTCGCCATCACCCGCGCCGTCGCCAGCCGCCCCGCCCCGCTCACGCTGACGAGCCGACCGCCCAGCCGGACGCCGACACCGGTCACGCCGTGAGGGAACTGCTGCGGGCCGTCGTCCACACCGAGAAGGTCACCGCGCTGGTCGACCCGCACGACGCGACGCTGCTCGACCTGGCCGACCGGGTGCTGGAGCTGAGCGACGGAGAGATCACCGAGGGGTGACCGACGGGTGTGGCCACCCGCACCACGGTTTCGGCCACTGCGTCGACCGGCCCGGTGGACATCCGCCGCTCCCCCCGTCAGAGTCGCGTCGAAGATGCCCCACGCACCGCTCCACCCCATGTGCCCGCTTCGCCGGCCGTAGGGTCGACGCTGCGTAGGCGGCAGTCACCGGAAGACAATGGGGCCATGGCACGCGGCAAGCTTCGGATCTACCTCGGCGCGGCGCCCGGCGTGGGCAAGACCTGCGCCATGCTGTCCGAGGCGCACCGCCGGATCGAGCGGGGCACCGAATGCGTGGTGGCCTTCGTCGAGCACCACGAGCGGCCGCGTACCGAGGTGCTGCTGCACGGGCTCGAACGGGTGCCGCGCAGGGAGCTGGAACACCGGGGCGGCCGGTTCACGGAGATGGACGTGGACGCCGTCCTCGCGCGCCGCCCGCGGGTGGCCCTCGTGGACGAGCTCGCCCACACCAACATCCCCGGCTCCCGCAACGCCAAGCGCTGGCAGGACGTGCAGGAGCTGCTCGCCGCCGGGATCGACGTGGTCTCCACGGTCGACATCCAGCAGCTGGAGTCGCTCGGCGACGTCGTGGAGTCCATCACGGGCGTGCGGCAGCAGGAGACCGTACCGGACGAGGTGATCCGGCGGGCCGACCAGATCGAGCTGGTCGACATGTCGCCCGAGGCGCTGCGCCGGCGCATGGCCCACGGCAACATCTACAAGCCGGACAAGGTCGACGCGGCCCTGTCCAACTACTTCCGCCCGGGCAACCTCACCGCCCTGCGCGAGCTGGCGCTGCTGTGGGTGGCCGACCGGGCCGACGAGTACCTGAAGCAGTACCGCAGCGAGCACCGGGTGTCGGCGATATGGGGCTCCCGGGAGCGGATCGTGGTCGGCCTGACCGGCGGACCGGAGGGGCGCACGCTGATCCGGCGCGCCGTCCGGCTGGCCGAGAAGGGCGCCGGCGGCGAGGTGCTCGCCGTCTACATCGCCCGCAGCGACGGGCTGACCTCGGCCTCCCCCAAGGAGCTCGCCGTCCAGCGCACCCTCGTCGAGGACCTCGGCGGCACCTTCCACCACGTCGTCGGCGACGACATACCCGCCGCCCTGCTGGACTTCGCGCGCGGGGTCAACGCCACCCAGATCGTGCTGGGCTCCTCCCGGCGCAAGGCCTGGCAGTACGTCTTCGGGCCCGGCGTCGGCGCCACGGTCGCCCGGACTCCGGTCCCGACCTGGACGTGCACATCGTCACCCACGACGAGGTCGCCAAGGGGCGCGGACTGCCCGTGGCCCGGGGCGCCCGGCTCGGCCGGTCGCGGGTCGTGTGGGGCTGGCTGGTCGGCGTGGCCGGCCCGGCGGTGGCGGTGGTGCTGCTGAACACCGTCCACCTGGGCCTCGCCAACGACATGCTGCTCTTCCTGACGCTGACGGTGGCCGCGGCCCTGCTCGGCGGGCTCCTGCCCGCCCTGGCCTCGGCCGCGGTGGGCTCCCTGCTGCTGAACTACTTCTACACACCGCCCCTGCACCGCTGGACGATCGCCGACCCGAAGAACATCGTCGCCATCGTGATTTTCGTCGCCGTCGGCATGTCCGTGGCCTCCGTGGTCGACCTGGCGGCCCGGCGCACGCACCAGGCGGCCCGGCTGCGCGCCGAGTCGGAGATCCTCTCCTTCCTCGCGGGCAACGTGCTGCGCGGCGAGACCGGCCTGGAGGAACTGCTGGAGCGGGTCCGGGAGACCTTCGGGATGGAGTCGGCGGCCCTGCTGGAGCGGGCGAGCGACGTCGACCCGTGGACGTGCGCCGGCCGGGTGGGCACCGGACGGCCCGTGGACAGGCCCGACGAGGCGGATGTGGACATGCCGGTCGGGGACCACATGGCGCTCGCGCTGACCGGCCGCGTACTGCCCGCCGAGGACCGCCGGGTGCTGGCCGCCTTCGCCGCCCAGGCCGCCGTCGTCCTGGACCGCACGCGGCTGCGGGAGCAGGCCGCCCAGGCCCGCGCGCTGGCCGAGGGCAACCGCATCCGCACGGCGCTGCTGGCCGCCGTCAGCCACGACCTGCGCACCCCGCTGGCCGGCATCAAGGCGGCCGTGTCCTCGCTGCGGTCGGACGACGTGGCGTGGTCCGAGGCAGACCGGGCGGAGCTGCTGGCGGGCATCGAGGAGGGCGCCGACCGGCTCGACCACCTGGTGGGCAACCTGCTCGACGTGTCCCGCCTGCAGACCGGCACGGTCACCCCGCTCATCCGCGAGATCGACCTCGACGAGGTGGTCCCGATGGCACTGGGCGGCGTGCCCGAGGACAGCGCCGTGCTGGACGTCCCCGAGACCCTGCCCATGGTCGCCGTCGACCCCGGGCTGCTGGAGCGGGCGGTGGCCAACCTGGTGGAGAACGCCGTGAAGTACAGCCCGCCGGACCGGCCCGTCCTGGTCGCCGCCAGCGCCGTCGCCGACCGGGTCGAGGTGCGCGTGGTGGACCGGGGGCCCGGCGTCCCGGACGAGGCCAAGGACCGTATCTTCGAGCCGTTCCAGCGCTACGGCGACGCCCCGCGCGGCGCCGGCGCCGGCCTCGGCCTCGCGGTCGCGCGCGGCTTCGCCGAGGCCATGGGCGGCACCCTGAACGCCGAGGACACGCCCGGCGGCGGCCTCACCATGGTCCTCAGCCTCCGCGCGGCAGGACCGCGTCCCGAGCTCCTCCCCGCGGGGGAGGACACCGCACCACCGGAAAGGCAGGTCTCATGACCCGGGTGCTTGTCGTCGACGACGAGCCGCAGATCACGCGCGCCCTCGTGATCAACCTCAAGGCCCGCAACTACGAGGTCGACGCCGCGCCCGACGGCAGGACCGCCCTCGACCTCGCCGCCTCCCGCCACCCGGACGTGGTCGTCCTCGACCTGGGGCTGCCCGACATGGACGGCGTCGAGGTCATCAGGGGCCTGCGCGGCTGGACCCGGGTGCCGATCCTCGTGCTGTCGGCCCGGCACTCCTCCGACGAGAAGGTCCAGGCACTGGACGCGGGCGCCGACGACTACGTCACCAAGCCCTTCGGCATGGACGAACTGCTCGCCCGGCTGCGGGCCGCCGTCCGCAGGACCGAGCCCGTCGGGTCCGGTGAGGACGACGTGACCACCGTGGAGACCGAGCAGTTCACCGTCGACCTGGCCGCGAAGAAGGTCAACCGGGGCGGGAAGGACGTCCGCCTCACGCCCACCGAGTGGCACCTGCTGGAGGTGCTGGTCCGCAACACCGGCCGGCTGGTCGGCCAGAAGCAGCTGCTGCAGGAGGTGTGGGGGCCGTCGTACGGAACGGAGACGAACTACCTGCGCGTGTACCTGGCCCAGCTGCGCAGGAAGCTGGAGGCGGACCCCTCGCACCCGAAGCACTTCATCACCGAGCCGGGGATGGGGTACCGGTTCGAGAAGTGAGGCGCGGGCCGGGCCGGGGGTGCGTCGGTGCCGGGGCACCCCGGTACGCTTCAGACATGACTGGTGTTCCTCGATCCGAAAAGCCGGCCGGCCGGTTCCGGCGCATGCTCGACCGGCTGTCCTCGTCCCAGGAGGACCTGGAGTCCGAGGAGCTCAGGGAGGACGCCGACACCACGGGCTGCATCCGGATCGGTGACTGCCATGACCGGCAGATCGTCACCGTAACTGGTACCTTGCGCACGGTCACCCTGCGGCCACGCGCCGGAGTCCCGGCCCTGGAGGCCGAACTGTTCGACGGCTCCGCCGCGCTGGACGTGGTGTGGCTGGGCAGGCGCTCCATCGTGGGGATAGAACCGGGGCGCAAGCTCATCGCATCGGGCCGGATCTCGATGAGCCGGGGCCGCCGGGTGCTGTTCAACCCCAAGTACGAACTGCGACCCCTCGGACGGGAGTAGCCGGTGACGTCACTCGACAAGCCGACCGGAGACACAGCTGCGGACGGCGCTCGGACGGACGACGGGCGGGCGGACGACACGCGGGCGGTGACCGAGGCCGCGCTGTTCGAGGCGTTCGGCGGTGTCCGGGGCATGGTCGAGACGGTCCTGCCCGGCCTCCTCTTCGTCACCATCTTCACGATCAACAAGGACCTGCACTGGTCGGCGATCGCCGCGCTGGCCGTGTCCCTGTCCCTGGTCGTGGTCCGGCTGGCGATGAAGGACACCGTCAAGCACGCCTTCAGCGGTGTCTTCGGCGTCGCCTTCGGTGTCGTCTTCGCGATGTTCACCGGCAACGCCAAGGACTTCTACCTCCCCGGCATGCTCTACACGCTGGGCCTGGCCCTGGCGTACATCATCACCACCCTCGCCGGCGTGCCCCTGATCGGCCTGATCCTCGGCCCGGTCTTCAAGGAGAACCTCTCCTGGCGCACCCGCAACCCCGGCCGCAAGAAGGCCTACGCGAAGGCCAGTTGGGCCTGGGGCCTGATCCTGCTCGCCAAGTGCGCGGTCCTTTTCCCGCTGTACTGGTGGGCCGACACGGCGCAGCTCGGCTGGGTGCTGGTGGCGTTGAAGATCCCTCCCTTCCTGCTGGCCGTGTGGCTGACGTGGGTCTTCCTGGCCAAGGCGCCCGCGCCCATCGACGTGTTCGCGGAGATGGAGGCCGAGGAGAAGGCCGAGCAGGAGAGGAAGGCCGCGTCGGCGGCGGAGCGGGGCGAGGCGTCGAACGGCGGCCGGCACCGCCGCGAGGCGTAGACGGCCGGACAGTCCCAGGTACGAGGACGGGGGCGCCCGGAAATCTCCGGGCGCCCCCGTCCTCGTAACCCGAAACCGTCAGGTGCTCTCCCGCCGCACCGACAGCAGGTCCTCCAGCTGCTCCTCCCGGGCCTGTGCGGCCACGAACAGCAGCTCGTCGCCCGGTTCCAGGGAGTCCTCCTTGGACGGCGTGAGGACGCGGGTGCCGCGGATGATGGTGACCAGAGAGGTGTCCTCCGGCCACTCGACGTCGCCGACCTGGGTGCCGGCCAGGGCCGACTCCTCCGGGAGGGTCAGCTCGACGAGGTTGGCGTCGCCGTGGCTGAAGCGGAGCAGGCGGACCAGGTCACCGACGCTCACCGCCTCCTCGACCAGGGCGGACATCAGGCGGGGAGTCGACACGGCGACATCCACACCCCAGGCCTCGTTGAACAACCACTCGTTCTTGGGGTTGTTGACGCGGGCCACGACGCGCGGAACGCCGTACTCCGTCTTTGCGAGCAGCGACACGACCAGGTTGACCTTGTCGTCGCCGGTCGCGGCGATGACGACGTTGCAGCGCTGGAGCGCCGCCTCGTCCAGGGACGTGATCTCACAGGCGTCGGCCAGCAGCCACTCCGCCTGCGGGACCCGCTCCACCGAGATGGCGGTCGGGGCCTTGTCGATCAGCAAAACCTCGTGGCCGTTCTCCAGCAGCTCGCCCGCGATGGAGCGGCCGACCGCGCCGGCACCGGCAATGGCGACCCTCATCAGTGACCGCCCTCCTCTTCCGGGCCCCCGGCGAACGCCGCCTCGACCTTCTCGACGTCGTCCGACCGCATCATCACGTGTACGAGGTCGCCCTCCTGCAGCACCGTCTGCGAGGTGGGCAGGATGGCCTCGCCCAGGCGGGTCAGGAACGCCACGCGGACGCCCGTCTCCTCCTGCAGCTTGCTGATCTTGTGCCCGACCCACTTCGGCGAGGCGTGCACCTCGGCGAGCTGGACGCCGCCGGTCGGGTCGCGCCACAGCGGCTCCGCCCCGGCGGGCAGCAGGCGGCGCAGCATCTGGTCGGCGGTCCAGCGGACCGTGGCCACGGTGGGGATGCCCAGGCGCTGGTAGACCTCGGCGCGGCGGGGGTCGTAGATACGGGCCGCCACGTTCTCCACGCCGAACATCTCGCGGGCCACGCGCGCGGAGATGATGTTCGAGTTGTCACCGCTGGAGACGGCGGCGAAGGCGCCGGCCTCCTCGATGCCCGCCTCGCGCAGCGTGTCCTGGTCGAATCCGACGCCGGTGACCCGGCGCCCGCCGAATCCCGGGCCGAGCCGGCGGAAGGCGGTGGGGTCCTGGTCGATCACGGCGACCGTGTGGCCCTGTTGTTCCAGGGTCTGGGCAAGAGCGGAGCCCACTCTTCCGCAGCCCATGATGACGATGTGCACGGTCCTACCCCGCACTCCTCGTGAGGCCGCTGACTTGCGTGAACTTCGTGCTCATATCCTTCTCTCGGGCTCGCCGGGCAACGGGTGGGGGACCCGTTCCGGGTCCGCCGGGCAACATCATGCCGGGGATTCCCGCCGGTGATCCCCCGTGGGTACCGATCGCGGCTCTCCAGTGCCCGACTCCACGGTAACGTCAGGCACCGGCAGCCGGCCGCTCGGCAAAAACGGCCCAAGAATTGGCCAAAGGAATGCCCAAGAGATCGGTCACCGGCGCGTGATGCCGCGCACTCTCCTCAGGATCAGGTCGCGAGGCCGACGAGCGCGGTGACTGCGCCGATCAGCTCTGCGGTCGCGGGCATTGGGCCTCCGAGGCCCGGCGACAGGGCGATGTTTGCCATCTGGGCACGGCGGGCACGCGGACCACGGAATCCGTAGTTCCAAGCGTCTGTGAGTTCACTCGTGAGGCATAAGCGGGACGGCGGGTGGGCGACAGCCAGTTCGAAGGCCTACCATCCTCTGTCGTGTCCAAACTGACCGACGTGCCCAAACGGATCCTGATCGGGCGCGCACTGCGCAGTGACCGGCTGGGTGAAACACTCCTGCCCAAGCGCATCGCACTCCCCGTCTTCGCCTCCGACCCGCTGTCCTCCGTGGCGTACGCCCCCGGCGAGGTGCTGCTGGTCCTGTCCATCGCGGGCGTGTCGGCGTACCACTTCAGCCCCTGGATCGCGGTCGCGGTCGTGGTGCTGATGTTCACCGTGGTCGCCTCCTACCGCCAGAACGTGCACGCCTATCCCAGCGGCGGCGGTGACTACGAGGTCGCGAACACCAACCTCGGCCCCAAGGCCGGTCTCACCGTCGCCAGCGCGCTGCTCGTCGACTACGTCCTCACCGTCGCCGTCTCCATCGCCTCCGGCATCGAGAACCTCGGCTCAGCGGTCCCCTTCGTCGTCGAGCACAAGGTGTCCTGCGCGACCGCCGTGATCCTCCTGCTGACGCTGATGAACCTGCGGGGCGTGAAGGAGTCCGGCAAGCTCTTCGCCATCCCGACGTACGTCTTCGTCGGCGGCGTCTTCATCATGGTCGCCTGGGGTGCCTTCCGCGGCCTGGTCCTCGACGACACCATGCGGGCGCCCACGGCCGACTACCACATCAGGGCCGAGCACCAGGGCCTGGCGGGCTTCGCCCTCGTCTTCCTGCTGCTGCGTGCCTTCTCCTCCGGCTGTGCCGCCCTCACCGGCGTCGAGGCGATCTCCAACGGCGTCCCGGCCTTCCGCAAGCCGAAGTCGAAGAACGCCGCGACCACGCTGGCGATGATGGGCCTGCTGGCGGTCACCATGTTCTGCGGCATCATCGCCCTGGCCATGGTGACCAAGGTCCGCATGGCCGAGAACCCGGCCACCGACCTGATCCACAACGGCGCCGCGCTCGGCTCCGGCTACGTCCAGAACCCGGTGATCTCCCAGGTCGCCGAGGCCGTGTTCGGCAAGGGCAGCTTCCTGTTCATCGTGCTCGCCGCGGCCACCGCCCTGGTGCTGTTCCTGGCCGCCAACACGGCGTACAACGGCTTCCCCCTCCTCGGCTCGATCCTTGCCCAGGACCGCTATCTCCCGCGCCAGCTGCACACCCGAGGCGACCGCCTCGCCTTCTCCAACGGCATCGTGCTGCTCGCGGGCGCGGCGGCCCTGCTGGTCGTCATCTACGGCGCCGACTCCACCCGCTTGATCCAGCTGTACATCGTCGGCGTGTTCGTGTCCTTCACGCTCAGCCAGACCGGCATGGTCAAGCACTGGAACCGCCACCTGGCCACCGAGAAGGACCAGGCCAAGCGCCGCCGCATGATGCGCTCCCGAGCGATCAACGCCTTCGGAGCCTTCTTCACCGGCCTGGTGCTGGTCGTCGTCCTCGTCACGAAGTTCACGCACGGCGCCTGGGTGGCCCTGCTCGGCATGTGCATCTTCTACGCGACGATGACCGCGATCCGTAAGCACTACGACCGCGTCGCCGAGGAGATCGCGGCCCCCGAGGGCCCGAGCGACGACAGCGTACGGCCGTCCCGCGTCCACTCGGTCGTCCTGATCTCCAAGATCCACCGCCCCACCCTGCGCGCCCTGGCCTACGCCAAGCTGATGCGCTCGGACACTCTGGAGGCGCTCACCGTCAACGTCGACCCGGCCGAGACCAAGGCGCTGCGCGAGGAGTGGGAGCGGCGCGGCATCGACGTACCGCTGAAGGTGCTCGACTCGCCCTACCGCGAGATCACGCGGCCGATCATCGAGTACGTCAAGAGCCTGCGCAAGGAGTCCCCGCGCGACGCGGTCTCCGTGATCATCCCCGAGTACGTGGTCGGCCACTGGTACGAGCACCTGCTGCACAACCAGAGCGCCCTGCGGCTCAAGGGCCGCCTGCTGTTCACCCCGGGCGTCATGGTGACCTCGGTGCCGTACCAGCTGGAGTCCTCCGAGGCGGCCCGGAACCGGGCCCGCAGGCGGCAGGAGTGGAGCGCGCCGGGTGCGGTGCGCCGCGGTCCGGCCGAGCAGCGGGCGCGCGAGAAGGAGCCCAGCGGGAAGGACTGACGCGCGCGGCGAGGACCGTGCGGCGGCACGTAGACTGGTGGGCTGTTGTCGGGCCCCCGTACGGGGGCCGCCCCCCGCTTCTCGATCTGGAGTCACCCCACCATGCAGGCAGAACCGAAGAAGTCGCTGGTGGGGGAGGAGTACGAGGTCGAGATCGGCCCCGTCGCCCACGGCGGGCACTGCATCGCCCGTACGTCCGAGGGCCAGGTCCTGTTCGTCCGGCACGCGCTGCCCGGCGAGCGGGTCCTGGCCCGGGTGACGGAGGGCGAGGAGGGCGCTCGCTTCCTCCGCGCGGACGCCGTCGAAGTCCTCGACGCCTCCAAGGACCGCATCGACGCCCCGTGCCCCTACGCCGGTCCCGGCCGCTGCGGCGGCTGCGACTGGCAGCACGCGAAGCCGGGCGCCCAGCGCCGCCTCAAGGCCGAGGTGATCGCCGAGCAGCTGCAGCGGCTGGCCGGCCTCACCCCGGAGGAGGCCGGCTGGGACGGCACCGTCGTGCCCGCCGAGGGCGACAAGCTGCCGGCCGGCGAGGTGCCGCAATGGCGGACGCGGGTGCAGTACGCGGTGGCCCCCGACGGTCACGCCGGTCTGCGTCGCCACCGCTCGCACGAGGTCGAGCGGATCGACCACTGCATGATCGCCGCCGAGGGCGTCAGCGAACTGGGCATCGAGAAGCGCGACTGGACCGGCATGGACGCGGTCGAGGCGATCGCGGCGACCGGCTCCCAGGACCGCCAGGTGATCCTCACCCCGCGCCCCGGCGCCCGTCTGCCCCTGGTCGAACTGGACAAGCCCGTGTCCGTCGTCCGGGTCGACGAGAGGTCCGGCGGCGTCCACCGCGTCCACGGCCGCCCCTTCGTCCGCGAACGCGCGGACGGCCGTACCCACCGCGTCGGAGCCGGCGGCTTCTGGCAGGTCCACCCGAAGGCCGCGGACACACTGGTCACGGCCGTCATGCAGGGTCTGCTGCCTCGCAAGGGCGAGATGGCCCTCGACCTCTACTGCGGCGTCGGCCTCTTCGCCGGCGCCCTCGCCGACCGCCTCGGCGAGGCCGGCGCGGTCCTCGGCATCGAGTCCGGCAAGCGGGCGGTCGAGGACGCCCGCCACAACCTCGCCGACTTCCCCCGCGTCCGCATCGAACAGGGCAAGGTCGAGTCCGTCCTCCCGCGCACCGGCATCACCGAGGTCGACCTGATCGTCCTCGACCCGCCGCGAGCGGGGGCCGGCCGCAGGACGGTGGAGCATCTGGCGTCGCTGGGGGCCCGGAGGATCGCGTACGTGGCGTGCGATCCGGCCGCGCTGGCGCGGGACCTGGCGTACTTCCGGGACGGGGGGTACCGGGTGCGGACGTTGCGGGCGTTCGATCTGTTTCCGATGACGCATCATGTGGAGTGCGTGGCGATTCTTGAACCGGCCGCGAAGGGCTCCTGACCTGCGGTTTTGTGCGTGCACATTATGTGCGGTGGGGGCGTTACCGGCGATATCCTGACGCTGAAATGACGCTCGTGACGCTCATTGACGCTGGTTCTGATGGGGCGTCAGGCGTGTTTGGGGCGCTGGTCAGGTCGCCTGCAGCGGTAGGGGAATGGTTGGCTCTTCAGTGAAAAAAGCCCCCCGTGTTGGTGGGTGGGTTGCATGCGCTGGACCTCCGCGGCCCTCTGCAAGCCGCCGCTCGGCGGGGACCGTCGGCGGCGCTGGCGCGCCCGAACGCCGGCCACCGTTCGGGGCCAACCACCTCACGTCACCGACAGCGGGTGGGACGCCGTACCAGACGTCGGCTGCGTCCCATCCTGGCCGGCCGCCGCTCGAAGCGGCCACGGGCGTGGCGGCGGCCGAACTCCTCGAACTCGGCATCGGTCCAGCGGCGGGAGGCTGCGAACACGTCGATCAGGTCGCGGGGCGCTCCGCGGTCGGCGAGGGCGCGGACCTTGGTCCCGATCACGTCCTCCTCCGCGAGGACGGGCCCGTACGGGCTCTGGGCGACCGGCCGCCAGAAGATCTCCTTGAGGATGTCGACTTCGCATTCCTGCCCGGTGGCCGGGTCGGTCACGGTGAAGCGAGCGGACAGCGGGGCGGTCTCCAGCGCGTGCACCTTCCAGCCGCGGGCTTCCAGGCCGGCGCGGAGCGTGGCGGCGATGTCGGCCATGGGCGCCGGGTTCTCGGTGGCGACGTCGAGGTCCTGGCTGGGGCGGTTCACGAGGCGGGTGCCCGCACGGCGTATCCACCGGTGAGAACCAGTGGATACGGGGAACCGAGCGCGATCACGTCCGCCAGGAGCCGCGTGTGCAGCTCCGGCATGTCCGTCACGCGGCTGCCCGGGTGCGGGAGGCGAGCTGGGGGAAGGCGTCTTCCCACACGGCGCGCACGGTGCGGCCGACGAGGGTGCGCAGCACCGGCCACAGCTGGAGGAGCAGGTCCTGGTTGAGGTAGCGGGGCAGGTCGTCGTGCAGGCCCTCGTGCAGGACGGTGCGGTACAGGCCCATACGCTGGCGCGGCTTGCCCAGGTCGTACGAGGTCATCCCGGACCAGGCCATGTGCAGCGGCAGATCCACGACACCGTGGGTCGGCCCGCGCAGATCGTCCAGCGACTCCGGCAGACGGCGGCGGAACTTCTCCCGGTACAGCGCGAGGTCCTCGGCGTCCGCGCCCGAGACGTCCCTCGGGGTGGGTGCGGGGTGCTGTGGGCTGGAGGGCATGACTCCATTATGGCGGCCGGAGACGTTGCGAGGGTCATGATGTGCGAGCTGGCGTCCGGAGCGAACGGGGGCGGATCCTCCGGTGAGCTGGTTGCCGCAGTCTGCTCTCCCGTGAGCGGTGCTGACTCCTGGCAGTCCGCCGGGCGTGCTGGTCCCGTCCTCGGGGGTCGTTCGTTCAGCGGGTTGATGCGTATGGCGGCAAGCATCAACAAATGCGGGATTACCAGGTCAGCGGACAGAACGTTCTCGACGGCTGGTTGAAACGCAGGACGGGACTGCCGTCTCGCAGAGCCGTCAGCCAGCTGGACCACATCCGGCCCGACCGGTGGCACCCTGCCTGGAGCGAAGAACTCCAATACGTGCTGGCCGTCCTGTGGCATCTGGTCGAGCTGCAGTCGGCTCAGTACGAGCTGCTCGACCGTGTTCTCATGGCACCGCTGGTCAGCATCACCGAGTTGCAACGTCGGAACGTCCTGCCGGTCCCGGACACCGCCCGTCGTTCCGCGCCGGCACCATTACAGACCGACCCCATCCCCGGGACCGAGGGAATCGAGGCCCGCGAGCCGCACGCCGTAAGGCCACTCACCGCAGGGAGGAGCTCTCCGGTCGGCGCTCCTGCGCGACCACGGAGGAGTAGGGATTCCGGCGCCACGCAGTCGTCCCGAAGAAAGCGACAAGATCCGGAGAGCTCTTGATGACGGTGACGCGCCTGCCGCGCCGAGGACGGGTGCCCAGCGGTTGGGACAAGACGCCGGCTCGCCCCTTGCGCATGACGGCGGCGGACTACCGGGCTGCGGTCGCCCGCACACCGCACGGACCTGAGCCCGGCCGCCTCACCCAGTCTCCCTGGGGCCCAGAGCTGACCCGTGCCATGGCCGAACACGGCAACCGTCGTGGTCGAGGAACTGGTGGCTGGCGTCCTGTTGGCGGACCGGGCCGAAGCGATTCGTTGAGGAAGCTGGTCCGGCCAGTCGTGACGCTCATTTGACGCTCTGGGCGCCCTCACGCTGTCGGCGAGCCGAGAAAGCTGCTCTGACCTGGGCTTTTCCACGACTTACTCAGGCCGACATCTTTCCGATGACCTCGCACGTGGAGTGCGTGGCGATTCTTGAGCCTGCCGCGAAGAGCCTCTGACCTGCGAGTTCTCTGATTCCTGAGGTTCTGAGCGGGTCGGCTGGCGCCGGGATGTGATCCACAATTCCAACGCCGACGGCTTGGAGGCGTTCTACCTGAAGTAAAGGGGTCGGCCCAGGACGTTCACCGTCGCCGGCGTGGGCCTGCTGTGGTTCGACGGCATCCTTTGCGGCGTCTCGCCGATCATGCCGTCGCCCGGTCCGGTTTGATCGCCCCCTGAGTGGCCGGCCTCGCGCGGTGGCCGGCCAGCGCGGTGCGCATGAGGCGGCGGGCGCGGGAGGCGGCGCGCTCGTCGCCGAGGAGTTGGATCTCCTGGTTGGCGGCCATGGCGAGGCCAGTCAGGAGGGACACGAGGTCCTCGGGGTCGAGGTCCGGGTCGAGGTCGCCGTCGGTCTGGGCGGTGGTGATCTGTTCGGCGAGGAAGCTCCGCCAGCGGGTCACCGCGTCGTACAGCCGGGCGCGCAATTCGCCCGGCTGTCCGTCGAGTTCGCAGGACGCCGCCGTGACGAAGCAGCCGTTGGGGAACGGGCTGTCGGCCAGGTAGGCGCACCAGGCGTCGATCACGGCGTGCAGGCACGGCAGGCCCGGGCCGGTGGCGCGGCCGGGCGCCACCGCCGCCGCCGTGAACATCTCCACCGCCCTGTTCAAGGCGGCGAGTTGGAGCTCGGCACGGGAGCCGAAGGGGCCGACCACCCCGGCCTTGCTCATGTCGAGCGTCTCCGCCAGCGCGCCGATGGTCAGTCCGGACAGCCCAAGGCTGGACGCCTGGGTCACCGCGGCGCCGACGATGCGTTCCCGGGTGCGCCGGGCCTCCTCGGCCGATTTCCTCATGGCCTTGATCTTACCGATCGATCGTCTGCTATTTTGGCGAACGATCGTACGGTAAATCTCCGATGGGGAGGACTTCACATGCGTGTCCGTTGGCTCGGCTGGGCCGGAGTGGAACTCGAAGCACAGGGCGAGAGCCTGGTCATCGACCTGCTCGGGCGACCCGAAGGCGCCCTGGAGGGCACCTCGCTCTCGGGAGTGCCCCTGCCGAAGGTCGTACCACCGCACGCGGAAGGACAGGTGCTCGCCGGACTGTGCACCCACCTCCACCGCGACCACACCGACGCCGGCGCCCTGGCCCGCGCGCTGCGGCCCGACGGAACGGTCCTGCACCCGGAGTCCTTCGGCGGCGACGACCACGAGAACCTGTGGACGCTCAAGGCCGAGGCCGAACTGACCGCCCACGACCTGCCCCGGCAAGCCATGGGCCTGTGGCAGACCACAACGATCGGGCCGTTCACCATCGCGGCCGTCCCGGCCGTGGACACCCTCGGCGACCCCCAGGTCTCCTGGGCCGTCGAAGCCGACGGCAAGCGGGTGATCCACCTGGGCGACACCATGTTCCACGGCTACTGGTGGCGGGCCGCCCACCGCTACGGCCCTTTCGACGCCGTCCTCACGCCCATCAACGGACCGACCGTCTGCTTCCCGCACTGCCAGCCGCCGAGCCCGTATCCGGCCTCGCTCGACGCCCGGCACGCCGCCGTCGCCGCCCGCCTCCTCCAGGCGAGGACCGCGATCCCGATCCACTACGACGGCTTCCACGCCGACGGCTTCTACACCACCCAGCCCAACGAGCTCGCCCGCTTCCTCGACGCCGCCGCCGGCGAGCCCTACGAGGTCCTCACCCCGGGGCTTGGTGAAGAACTGACTCTCTGAACGCCGCCCCGCTGCCCCCGGCAGCTTGCCGGACCGTCCGGCTGCAACGATCGGAGCCGACGAGACCCTGGCCTGGCGCCGTGAGCGCCTCGCCGAGGTCTTCCCAGAGGGGGGCGTGAGCTCGGCGCTCCGGGGTACCACGCTGGACCCGCAGGCGGCCGCCGCGCCCGTCGTCGCGGTCCTGTACGGCGGCTACGTGGGAAATGGCGATTTGCCCGCGGGAAGGATCGTCACCGTGGCCAGTGAGTTCAGCGCGGTGTTGCGCAAGTTGCGGATCCGGGCGGGGGTGACCCTGGAGGAGCTGGAGCGGCGTTCCGGGGTGAGCGTGAGTACCCTCCGCGGCCTGGAGACCGGCAAGAGCCTCGACCCGGGAATGATCACGGTGCGGCAGCTGGCCGACGCGCTCGCCTTGCGGCCTGAGGATCGCGAGGAGTTACTCGGTGCCGCCGTTCCCCGGGACCCGGACCAGCGGGGCCGGGCCGCCACCAAGGAGCGGCGTCCGGAGGAACCGGGCTCGCAGCTGTCGGCTTCGGGACAGCCGACGTCGGCCGCGCATGACGCACTGTCGGACGCAACCCAGCTACTCGCGAAGGCGGTTGCCGCTCACTGGCAGCGGGAGGACGGGGCCTGCAGATCCAGGATCCGTTCCCGCTGCCGGTTCGCTGGCAGGTGGCCTCCGAGGCGCAGACCGACCACTGGGCCAACGTCCACCGACTACCCACGGGAGGCACGGCCGGCCCTCTTGACCTGGACGGCCAACTGGGCGGCATCGCGGAAACGTACCGGCGGATTCCGTCCAGGCGACTGGTGGTGCTGGGCAGGCCGGGCTCCGGGAAAACGGTCCTGGCCCTGCGCTTCGTCGTCGACCACCTGAAGTCGTGGACTCCCGGCGAGCCCGTTCCGGTGGTCCTCAGAATCGGTACATGGGACCCCACCGCCCTCACCCTGCGGGATTGGCTGACCGATCAGCTGATCCGCGATCACCCCGCTTTGGCCGCCGGAGGCCCCCATGGGGTAAGTCTGGCCTCCGCGCTGGTCGACTCCGGCCGCGTGCTCCCGGTGCTCGACGGCTTCGACGAGATCGCCCGTGGTCTGCGCGGCCCCGCGCTGAATGCCCTCAACGCCGGCACCCTGCCGCTGCTGCTCACCAGTCCCTACCTTGTTGATCGGGCTGAGCGAGCCATTCGTAGGGTTGGCTCACCCAGGGGTGCCGGGTGTGGCTTTCACCAGTCTGTCGTT